>DORE01000045.1 GCA_003514305.1 Gammaproteobacteria bacterium
GGACACTCACTGAAAACTGCTGGGGCCAAACGCGACCTGTTCCGCCAGGGTCAACCTGCGTCAAACCTGAACTCGCTGCCGTTTTTTCGAGCAAAAAATGCGGCCGGCCCGCTGTGTTAACCCACACATCACTCCAGCTTCGCAGATCAACATCCGACTTGCGTTCCAGAATGCCAATTAAATCCAGCCAGGTTGCATTTCCATACGCAAAAGCTCCTAAATACTCCCGTATGCCTGACTGAAACTCACTCTGACCAACCACAGCCTCCAGCTGCTGCATCATAATTGGCGCTTTGTTGTAGATAATATTGCCGTACAGCGTCCCTGCCTCGTTAAGATTCTGCAGGTCCTGGCGTATAGGGTTGGCGCCCTCCGTTCGGTCGACTGCATAAGCGTTGGGAAAATGCCTGACCAGAAAGTTGAGGTCGTGATTAATATTGGGAAAACTCGGATTCACTATCTTGGCCGCCATGAAATTCGCGAAGACTTCTTTAGTCCAAACGTCATTGAACCAATCCATAGTTACGAGATCCCCGAACCACATGTGGGCTGTTTCATGTGCGATTAGACTTGCCCGGCTGAGCAGTTCTGTCTGACTCGGCTGCGCATTCAACAACAGGCTGTCCGCACGATACTGGATGGCACCGACATGCTCCATACCTCCATATTGAAAACTGGGAATAAGCGCAAAATCGAATTTCTGAAAGGGATAATCAATAGCCGTGTACTCTTCCAGCCAGCTCAGTGCTGCGCCGTGCAAATCAAAAATCACATCGATATTCCGCGCGACCTTCCGCTGATCACTCTCTCGATGAAGCATAACCATTTCACGGCCGTTGACTCGGCGAATCTCGCGCTGAAATTGCCCCGCGACGAAAGAAAACAGATAGGAACTGATCAAATCTGTGGTAGCAAAACGAAGGCGCTTTCTCTCGCCCAATGGTTCCAGCTGTCGCAGTGGTGCATTAGCGATGGCCTCCCAATCAGCGGGCATGGTCAGTGTCAACGTATATCGGGCTTTCAGGTTTGGCTGATCAAAGAGAGGGAAAGCGGTTCGCGCCCGATCCGGGACAAATAACGTGTAAAGAAACTCTGGGTTACGATTGAGTGAGCTGTCGCCAGCAGTAAATTGCAAACTGATCCTGTTATGGCTAACACGCAGCTCTCGGGCAGGAACAATGAGGTGCTCGGAATCGAATCGATAATCCGATCTTTGACCATTGACCACGACGGAGCTGATCTTCTCTGCGGATTCCCGAAAATCGAGGATCAGCGGCTCGCTGACGTCTGAGAGTTCAAACTCAATAATACTCGATGCAGAAATGCCCTGATCAATAGTCGCAGGAAGATCGAAGGTGAGATCATAACTCAGGCCGCTCAGGACTGATTTTCGATGCTCCGCCAGTTGCTTCGTTACACCAGGCCTTAGTTCGTCAATCAGCGTCGATTGCGCCGTCACGGCACTCGAAAATAACACGCCTCCCAAAAAAATAAACACATAGTGAGATTTAAAGTGCAGCATTAATACTCGTCGCTCTGCTTCGTCATTGATCGATTAACATTGGTCGGGTGCAGCCCAAGGGGTCACAAGTCAGCGGATCGCGTTCGATGTCCAGATCACTGCGAAACCCGTGCTCTGCGGTGCGTCAAAGCGATTCCTGACTCGATGTGCTCCGTGAAAAAATAGAATACGCTTTCGGACGCAAGTTATAACCTTTTGTAACGTCTTTTTTCAATCAGCACTTTGCGCGCAAACAATAACAGATTTGGATTCCTTGGCTGCGATGATTTTAGTATTATTCTCATTCGCTAAAGTTTGCAAAGAGAGCAATTCCTTTGTCTGAAGTACTCTACGCCGACACCGTAACCGCACCCATACCTCCTCTCCGTCCAAGAGAGCATGAAAGGCCAACATCGTCGCCAATTACCTACAGCGCCCTCATTCGTGCCCACGGGATCGCTGCATTCACCGCCCTCATGCTGGCGGTCGCCTTTGGAATCTTGGCTTCCTTACAGTTCGTTCTGCCAGAATTAACCAGTGAGATCGCCAGTTGGGGTCGGCTACGTTTCGCACACACACAGGGCATCATGCTGGGATGGCTTGGCAACTCATTTATCGCTTTTCTTTACTTCGCCGTGCCTATATTGAGTGGACGACCTGTCACCAGCGAAAAGCTTGGCTGGTTTCTGTTTAGTTTATGGAACTTTGGCGTACTTTTGCCTGGATGGCTTTTAGTGCTCAATGGCTACAGCCAGCCACTTGAGTGGGCAGAGTTTCCCCTGCTGGTCGATGCCGTGATGATTGGAGGTCTATCTCTTGCGGCCGTTCAATTCTTACCTGGTTTTTTCAGTCGAGGGTGTGAAACCCTCTATGTCTCAAGCTGGTACATCATTGGCGGTTTGGTGTTCTCCCTGATGAGCTTCCCGATGGGCAACATAGCCCCAGAGTTTATTCCAGGCGCCGCGGGTGCCGCCTTCAGCGGACTCTGGATTCATGATGCTGTGGGCTTATTTGTGACGCCCATGGCGCTCGCGATTCTTTACTATGTAATACCTGCAAGCACGGGCAGGCCGGTTTTCAGTCATTTCTTATCGATGTTAGGTTTCTGGGGCCTGTTTTTTATCTACCCACTAAACGGAACCCACCACTATATATACTCGGCCATACCCATGGCCACACAGACGGTCGCTATTCTTGCTTCGTCAATTTTGGGTATGGTTGTCGTTGTCGTTGTCAGTAATCTGATGCTTTCCCTGCGCGGCGCAGGTTGGCTCGCGAAAGATCCAGCGCTGCGTTTCGCATCGACATCCGTGCTTTTCTATCTCATCGTTAGCTTGCAAGGGTCAGCACAAGCCAATATGGGGTTCAGCCAGACAATCCACTTCACCGACTATGTCATCGGGCATTCTCACCTCGCAATGCTTGGGTTCGCGACGTTTGCCGGTATCTCGGGCCT
This sequence comes from Gammaproteobacteria bacterium, assembly GCA_003514305.1. Classification (GTDB taxonomy): domain Bacteria; phylum Pseudomonadota; class Gammaproteobacteria; order Pseudomonadales; family Pseudohongiellaceae; genus UBA9145. The sequence continues at coordinate 2,958 of DORE01000045.1, forward strand.
GCTTCATGCATGGCAAAAATTGGACGATGCGCCCTATCACGCCGGAGCCATAAACGCCTCGTACTGGCTAATCACGTCTGGCATCACCGTGATGGTCAGTGACTTGACGCTCGCCGGGCTCGTGCAGGGGGAACTCTGGAATGCAGGCGCTCCTTGGGTAGCCTCTCTGCGAGCCTCTGAGCCATACTGGATAATAAGAACTCTTTCCGCTATCCCTATCACCACCGGATTCGGACTGTTGTTTTACGGCTTACTCAAAGGGCCGAAGGGGGCCGGTGCGCGAGAGCTTGCCGAAGCCAAGGTCGCGATCAATCAGGTCCAGCCTTCAAACTCAAGCGATAGCCCCCAGAGTCCGCTCAAAGCACTGCGTATGTCCTATATTGCGGCCTCAGTTGCAGGGGTAACCTTCTTTATTTTCTCGGTGTCTTTGCTAGGGCTTCTGCCTAAGTCGACCCTGAAAGATCAGATTGAAGCTCTAGCGCCGGTAGCCAATCTGGAATTGACCGTTTCTGAACACCGAGGCCGGCGAATCTATGCCAAAGAAGGCTGCGCATATTGTCACACACAGCAGATACGATTTATCGACGCCGACATCGAGCGCTTTGGTGCAGCTACTTTGGCATGGGAAGACAGCATGGAAACTCCTCACATGCTTGGAACACGACGCATCGGGCCCGATCTGTCGAGGGCCGCGAATACCCGAACGGGCCAGTGGCACTTTGCTCATCTCTTTGCGCCTCGAAGTGTGGTACCAACTTCAATTATGCCCTCCTATCAGAAGTTTTTCGAAGGCTCACCGACTCGCCCTCGCCAGGAGGCCTTGGATCTGGTTGCTTACCTTAATACGCTTGGTCGGAGTCGGGAGCTCGCGTGGCCCGAAGGTGAAATCGCCATGCGTGAGGCGACAGGGAACGATCAGTGGACCCTGATGTCACTTGACGCCCGCCAACTAAATGCGCACCCGGCACGCACTCGCCCTCGCGGCAACGCGCCGAGCCTGCAGGCTCAGACGCCTGCCCAGGAAGGGCGCAGGTTATGGGCGCAAAATTGCAAAGGCTGTCACGGAGAGGACGGTACTGGTGACGGTCCAGCCGCACCCTGGCTCCAGCCTGCTCCGGTCAATCTGACAGAGCATGAATATCGCTCAGATTTACTTGCAGACATTCTTTGGAATGGCGTGTACGGCAGCTCAATGCCGGGATGGCGCGATCACACCCCGGCGCAACTGGCCGCGCTGATTCAGGTCGTTCAAGGTTTTAGCGACATAGAACCAAGCCAAAGGGCCGGCAATATTGTGCTCGGAGCTGAGGTCTTTCAGACACACTGTTCGGGGTGCCATGGCGAGGCGGGTAACGGCAACGGCTCTGCGGTCGCGAACCTACCTATTCCGATCCCACCGACCGACTTTACCCGTGAGAGATTAAGCATGGCAGCCAGCCTTCGGATACTGGATCAGGGAGTTGATGGTACCACCATGGCTCCGTGGGGAGCCCGACTCAGCGCAGACGAGATGCATGCAGTCGCGAGCTATCTGCAGACTCTTTATCAACCCGAAAAGGAGGCTAGCGAATGATCAGCGCACTAATCGTTTATGGCACGATTGCAGCCGTCCTGAGCTACAGTATGCTTTACTGGCTGAAACCTAATTGGCGACAAAGCGTTGAGCGGCCAAAGCACATTTTCCAGCGCCAGCTGGAAGCGTATGATAGTCGGCAAGAACCAGACGAGAGCGATCCATGATTCAAGATCGAACAACTCACCAGCAGCAGGACGCTGCGCCAACCACATTGCTGATCGCCTGCGGAATTGGCCTTTGCGTCTTCACGGGAACGCTGCTGTTACAGACTGAACCGCCAGCCGAGCTATACGCTGAGCCGAGCGTGGAATATGGACGTCTTCTTGTTCGCGATACGGCACGGCATATGGGACCGGCGCATGAAGTTCCAAGCATGCGCTTCACGGGAACCTCAATGGACTGTGCCTCCTGTCACCTTGATACCGGAACCAGGCCCGGCACGCTATCGCTGCTGCAAGCAGCTCAGCGCTACCCTCGGTTTTCAGGCCGCGATGGAGGAGAAGGAGATCTCAGGGACCGTATCAACGGCTGCATGACGCGCAGTATGAACGGACAGGAACTAGATCGGGAAAGCGTCCAGATCCGCTCGATAGAAATGTATATTAGGCAGCTAAATGCACAGTACGCCGTTATGGGGGAGACTCGTCGAATACCTGACGAGCCCCCCGCTTTTTCGGAACCCGATCGGGCAGCAGATGTGTCTGCCGGCAAGCTTGTCTTTGAAGCCAACTGCGTGGCCTGCCATGGCGTTAACGGTGAAGGACTGCTGGCTTCGACTGATAGATCAGAAGGCTATCTGTTTCCACCCCTTTGGGGGCCAGACAGTTTTAACAACGGCGCAGGCATGACACGAATTCTAACAGCAGCGCGATTCATCAAAGCAAGAATGCCTCTGGGTAAACCAGATCTGACCAACGATGAGGCTTTTGATGTCGCGGCGTACATGAACTCTCATGAAAGACCACAGCGGCATAATTTAGAAGTTGACTATCCTGATTTAAAAAATAAACCGGTCGACAGTCCATATCCGCCATATGCTGATGAGTTCCCGGTCAAGCAACATCGGATTGGGCCATTCGAGCCTATCCGCAACTTCTATAGAAACCTGGAGTAAATTCCACTCAGTATTTCAACAAACCGGATTAAGATAGTCCCGAAGCAAACGTGACTCCCGGGGAGTCTCTTATGTATCCTTTAAAATCACATTTTGTCTCGGGCGTTTGGCTTGCCAGCGTAAAGCAGGCTGTAGCGATTCTCCGGCGACCGAGTGGCGGCCATAACGCCGGCCGGCACAAACTGACTCATCGATATATTTTCCTGAATTAACTCAGCATAATGACCCGCCGCAGACTGCCCAGGGACAGCAGATAGTCGACGAGACACGGAGTGTGTCGCACGATTACATATTGCAAAGCGGGCGCCACGCGAACGCGCATGGCCTAGCGTATTACCAATGTTGTCGGAATTCGTATTTTCAAGGTTAAGCGGATTAACCTCGAGTGGGCTTCCCTCTCTGGGAGCAGATAGCTTGGTCACACGGCTGAACACCTCTCCGAATTTCTGCCACATGGCGTCGGTATGGCCCAGAGCCGTCGCGGCGTGCCGGAAGCAAACAATCAACGCGTAGTCATCGCCTTCGCCACCAAATTCCCCCTGATGCACAGACAGGATGTTGTTAGCGTTTAGTACAGCCGCGGCATCCCCTACGCCGCTTGCTCAATCAACGAAAACCAGATGGTTTGTATCGCCGGCAAATGTTCCCATCGAGGCGTCTTTTTCATGACGAGGAGGTCGAAACCCAACGTCAACAAGAAAGCGGCGCCAATGAGATAGTCGCACGGTCTGATCATCACTCACAGCGTATTTCCCTAGCAATCCCAGCTGAACCTTATTGGTTGGAATACTCAGTGCCGTTAACAGGTATCATCAAATGCGCTCCCGAAGTACCCGATCGCATCATCCAGGGGGTACCCTCGCCTGCGAGAGAGTTGTCCCGCTGAGACTCGGTAGGCATGCCCAACTGCTCAGCAGTTGCGTTGGGGAGTGACACAACAAACAAATACTGAATGCGTTCAGAAGTATCAAATCGTCTGTAGCTTAAGGCGCCGAGCTGTCGGGGAGGAATTTCGCCAGCATCCTCGGCGCGCTGAAGCGCCATCTGCAGTTCTTCACCCTCAAGACCGCGCGCAGATAATTGGGCCTGCAAGTCACGTCTGGCCCGTTGGGAGACAGGCCCACAGCGGGTAAAACCCTCAGCGTCAGTTGGCTGGCATTCAACGTGATTGCTCCCGACTTTCAAGGTTACACGATTTCCTTCGTCGTCATAGGTATAGACAGTCGCATCAGCCCGAAGATCCACCGGCAGCGGCGAAAGAGCCTTGTCGATAGCCGCTTGGTCGGTTTGCGCGGCAGTGCCAGCGGCGCAAAGCAGACCCGCAGTGATAGCAGCAGCGGTTTGTTTAACTTTTTTCATAACAAGCTCCCACGAGCCAAATCTTTATGTTGGCTTTTTATTTGAAGTAATTGTCCCAGTCATATTCGCGCAAAGGTTTTTATTTGCGCACTCACTGAGTTTCAGGTTGTCAAAATACCCGCTCTGCTACTGGGTGAAAAGTCATAATCTGTTACATAGATGATGTCCGGCTGCGATCATTGCCTATATGTGAGCGGAATCTTAAACAACCAGCCAAAGTAAACGGCTCTTCGTAATCATTCGCATACCGACTCGGGCGTCATTACTGATCCCATAAACAGAGAACCGGATCCCGCATGCGATTAGCAAAGGATTGCTGCAGCCTCACTATGACTTTAGGCAAGAATTTTGGCGAAATGGCCATCAGCAGGTCTTCTGCCATGAAACCACCATGAGGGCGGTCGGCAAGCCATGAAACGGGAAAACTTGGCTCAACAGTCTTGAAAGCTGTATCACCGGACCCGGCGCATGTGAATTCGGCAACGCGAATCTATCCAAGCTTTTTATGTCTGGCGCAACGGCGTACTTCAGTTTTCAGTGCCGTCTTCACAGGAGATGCATCAATCTTACAGATGTCTTAGGAATCTGGCCTACCACTAGCAAGCATTCTTGTTGCCATCACACAACACTCGCCGGGCAGCACAACCTCTATGACTTTAAATGAGAATTGGCATTTTACTGATTGGTAAGCCAGATAGCCTGAAGTCGCTCGTCCCGAAACCATTTAGCGTCGTTAAGTATTAGACCAGTGACAGATTGGATTTTCCGCTGCAATGCCAACAGCCCGGCCGCAGCGCTGACGAGCTAGGCATGGTTTTTTGCCTCACCAAGTTGAGACTGGGTATAAAGAGCGAGGCCTAAGCGCTCTATCATACCCAGCTGCTGTTCCAACCAGTGTGCATGGTCCATTTCGGTGTCGTCTAGTAGCGGAATCAAAGCATCTCGGGTGACAAAGTCTCGTTCCTGCTCACAAAGGCCAATGGCACTCTTAAGGCGGCGAGCCACTTGATACTCAACGCGCAAATCGCTTTCCAGCATAGACTTGATATCGGACCCCGCCTCAAAGCCGTCGCGCGTTACCATGTCAGGAACACCCTCAAGGAAGAGCATCCGCTCAATCAGGACCGTCGCATGCCCTTTTTCATCGTCGAATTCGTGGCTGATCCGGTCGTACAGCTTTTGTAATCCCCAATCAAGATACATTTGAGAGTGTATAAAATACTGGTCCATAGCAGCGAGCTCCATCGCCAGCAAGCCATTCAGCGCGTCAATAATTTTCTGATTGCCTTTCATGATTACTCTCCAGCAGCAGTTTGTGACTGAATATAGTTCTGAATACCTATGTGCTCAATCTGATATTCCTGAGCTTCTAGCCAGTCAACGTAGTTTTCTTCCGTTTCAAGGATGTCTCCAAGTAATTCACGACTGGTAAAGTCTTTCTCGAGCTCACAAAGTGCGATTGCATCTTTAAGCAAAGGGATTTGCTCAAGCTCGAACCGCTGATCCAGGCTCAGCATTTCGGCAGTGTGTTCTCCGATATAGAGCTTGCCGAGATCTTGCAGATTAGGGAGGCCGCCCAGAAAAAGAATTCGACTCATCAATGTGTCAGCTTGCTTCATATCCTTAATAGACTTTTTGTAGCAAACCTCATTCAATCCGGAGATGCCCCAGCTCCGGTATATCCGTGCATGAAGGAAGTATTGATTGATCGAAGTTAATTCTAGTTTAAGTATTTTATTCAACGCCGAAACAACGTTTTCTTGACCCTGCATGCCTTATTCCTCAAGACAAATGAACAGTCTTAATCGTACCTGGAATGAAAGAAGAATACAATTTTATCTAATGTTTTCAATTACTTATGAATACGAATCATTTCGATTTCGATTTCATAAATAACGCGCGGAGAGAATATAGCGAACCACAGGCTTGCGTTAAGGTGCGCGGGTTTGATGGCCGGCGCTTGAGGTCACGCTTTCTGCTTCGCTACCCAGGCAATATGGCGCCGCAGCGACTCATCGCTCCTCAATAGCTCAAGGCTGCTGAAATGCTTGGCAAGCGCCATCTCGTCGAACCGTTTGTGAATGCCTTTGTGGCACAGTCGGCAAACCCAAATGCCCGCGCTCAGCGTGCGCTTATCCACATGTTTGCGAAAATACGTGCGACGATGAACTTTGCGCGGGATCAGATGATGGAAGGTCAAATCGACCGACCGGTTGCATAAGGTGCAGCGCTCTGGTATTCCCGACTTTTTTCGCATACGGCCTGTTACGTAAAGCTTGAAGGTACAGGTCAATGATCGCCGAAAGCTCAGCCAATACAAACGACAGCTCAGCGTGGTAAGCCCTATAGTACGTGTAGCCTGTTGCTAACCAAGGCATACCCGACAACAGCATGAAAGTGTTGTTGATCCGCACAGGAGGACAGAACGTTTTCCCGACACCACACCAATGCGACAGGATATGCAAGATGCGAGACCTACCAACCAAACAAAGGGTTATTGCCTCTTTGAAATCGGCATTTGTCGGCGATGCACTGGCGATGCCGGTACACTGGTACTACAACCCAATAGATATATTTCACCAGTTCCCTAGCGGCATCACTAAATTCGAAGCCGCGCCCGACTATCATCCATCTTCTATAATGTCCTTGCACTCCACTCGCAAAGGAGGAAGGGGCTCTCGCGCGACATCCGGCGCACAGCGAGAGATCGTGGGAGATGTCATCCTTAAGGGACGCGCAAAGTTCTGGGGCAATGCGAATCAGCATTATCACCACGGAATGCCAGCAGGGGAGAATACGCTGAACGCCTACTGCAGCCGAGCACTGATGCGCGTGCTGGCCAACGATAATGGGCACTATCACCGCGATAATTTCCTCGACGCGTACATTGAGTTGATGACTGCCGAGCCACCTCAGCATCCAGACACCTATGCCGAATCTTATCATCGTGGGTTTTTTGACAATCTGGATAAAGGCCGGCCGGCGCACAAATGTGGCGCAGTGACGCATGACACGCCATCGATCGGCGGATTGGTGACGATTGCACCAATCGTTTTTGCTGGGCGCCTATCAGGTGCTTCACTTGAGCGAGTAACCCAGCTTTGCGTCGATCATCTAGCACTCACTCATCCTGATCAATATCTAGCGAAGGTTTGCCGCGATTACATAGGCCTGTTGGATGAACTGCTGTTTCGCGATATTGACTCTGATGCAAAGGCGTTAATAGGAGCATGGAGTAAACACAGTGTCAGTCTTCAGCTGTCGGAAATCTTTCCTAGAATTCACAGTGACAGAGATGTGGTGGGTGGGATGTTTTCCTCTGCCTGCTATATTACAGATTCATGGCCATGCACGCTGTATTTAGCCTATAAGTATTGCGACTCACAGGAATCCGGGCTGCTCGCCAACACCAACCTGGGAGGCGATAATGTTCATCGGGGTAACATACTCGGCACACTGCTGGGCCTGAGCAATGGAGAAACGATTAATGCCCTGTTCAGGAATCTTAGGCACAGCGAAGAGATCGAAAAAGAAATAAATAATTTGGTGTTGTCGCTGGGGACAGCCTGATTATTTCGCTCAAGTAAATTCGTTCGGGAGGGGCCTCGTTAGGTTCCAATTTCCGTTTTGGTTAGGCTACACTCTTGAACTGCAGACTAAATCTTCTTTCTGAGCAACAAATAATTAGGACAACAGCAGCTCGTAATGAAAACTAAACACCAGTTTTGTTGGTTTACCGCACTTGGTTTGCTAGCGGTTGTTAATCTTGGCGCCCAGAACGAAGAGGCTTCACCACTTGAAAACTCATCCTGGCAACTAATTGAAATGCGAACCAGCGCAGGTGCGGTTCAAAGACCCGAAAATCCAGAAGACTATTTGATACGCTTTCGCCTAAACGGGCGTACCCAAATTACCGCCGACTGTAACGAAGCGGGCGCCACTTGGAGTCATGAGGGAGGTATCTTGCGCGTAACCGAACTGGTGACCACACGAAAACTCTGCGTTGCCCCTTCATTGTTCAATTTCTATATCATGCATCTGCAGAACACCGTACAAGCTGAACTACAGGACCAACGCCTAACGCTGAGCACAGAAAACAGAAGAGCAGAACTCATCTTTGAACCCTACGTGTTTTCCCCGAGCTTCTGAAATGCTAGTGACCCCGGTTGTGCTTCACCCGCGCTGGCAGATTAAAAACCCCATTCAAAAAATTTGCTTGGATATGTGCCCTGGGGAATCGTGAAAATGAATTTCAGATTTAAATACTTCAAGCATGTAGAGGATCGGTTTCCGGTCACTTGTATTCTTGCGCTAAGTGCACTGGACTTCATCCTCTACTTCATAGCGCATAACCCATTCCTGTTGGCCTTCTATTTTGTTGCCATGATTATTCCGAAAGCGCATATCTGCGCCTGGAATCATCACCATCAGCATGCGCCGACTTTTTATAAGAGCAGCCTAAACCGACTTTTGGAATTTTTCTATGCTTTGCATACGGGAGTGACAACAAACTTGTGGGTGCTGCATCATAACTATGGGCACCATCAGAACTATCTAGACCAAAGCAAAGACCAGAGCCGCTGGCAACGCAAAGATGGCAGTACCATGGGAGAACTGGAGTACAGCCTGAATATCGCTGCAACCTCCTACTGGAGAGGCTATCTGGTGGGCCGAAACTACCCGGCAGAGCAGAAAACTTTTATGCTTTTTAGTGCAATAACATTCCTAGTCTTGGCTTTTCTGGTTTGGTACAAGCCGATTCCCGCCATTTTCCTGTTTTTCTTGCCCATGCCAATGGGGCTTTTCATTACCGCTTGGGCGACATTCGAACATCACAGCGGGCTGAGCACAGACAGCCCATATGAGGCCTCTTTCAATAACCTCAACAAGTGGTACAACCTCTTTACTGGGAACCTTGGTTATCACACTGCTCATCATCACAACGGAGGACTGCACTGGTCGAAGCTGCCTAAGCTCCATGAACGCATGTCGGCTAAAATCCCCAATAAGTTGATCAGAAGGACGTGGGTCTGATGTCGCTTATCCATCCGCGCCAGACCGGGCTTATCCGAAGCAGAAAATAAATAACGCGCCACTCTGCGAATCAAGAAAGCCAGGGCTCTCACTGACGAATATTGCGCCCTTTCAAACGCTCGGGGCCTAAAGTCAGTTTTCATTCTGCTTGATTCCGATGCATCGGGCAGCCGAGATACTATAGGACTGTAATACAGCATGAACGAAACCCGGAACATGATGCCCGCTTTTATTGCGGGTCACCCTGTCATTCGATGAGCTACCTTAGGTTTTTATTCAAATTGACACAAATAACTAAAGTCAACTTCACACCAGCGTCCATAGACAGTGAAGGATTTCATAACAAGCGCTCTGGGGTCGAAAGAATTATTGCCACTTACGGGCAGATCCGTAACATCGAAGCACGTAGTCAGTAGATTAGGAAAAGAGGGGCAAATAGTGCTCTAGGCAGAAAACGGCACCCGAGGATGCCGTTTTTGGTTTTTACCATATGCTGCTTAGCCCGGCCTGTTTAGGACTATTAACCAGACTAGTTATTGGCAACCATTTCACCTCGTTGCTCAGCAGTGAGATCAAATCGATCTGCTGTCATCACCTTGGTCCAAGCGTCTACGAAGTCATGCACAAACTGCACTTCCGCGTCGTTCTGTGCGTAGAACTCAGAGACTGCACGCAGCTCAGAGTTTGATCCAAAGATCAGATCGACCGGCGTGGCTGACCATTTCACTTCATTCGTATCGCGATCACGGCCAACGTAGATGCCTTCATCAGACGGCGAACGCACCCAAACCGTTGACATGTCAATCAGGTTGCTGAAGAAGTCGTTACTCAACGTGCCCGGGTTTTTAGTAAACACTCCGTGTTTAGCACCGTCTGTGTTGGCATCCAGCACGCGTAAACCACCGACCAAAACGGTCATTTCAGGCACGTTCAGGTCGAGCAGTGCCGCCTTCTCAATAAGCATTTCAGCCGGATTGCGCTCATTGTCACGAGCAAAGAAGTTACGAAAACCATCCGCGGTGGGCTCCAAGTAGGCAAATGAGCTGATATCGGTCTGCTCACGCGACGCATCCATTCGACCGGGGGAGAAAGGCACTTCAACATCAACGCCTGCCCGCTCTGCAGCCCGCTCGATAGCAGCAGCACCGGCGAGGACGATCAGATCTGCCAGTGAGACCTGCTTACGCCGGTTGGCACTGTTGAAATCGGACTGAATATCTTCCAAAGTAGTCAGAACGATGTCCAGCTCATCGGGGCTGTTCGCGGCCCAGCTGTTCTGAGGGGCGAGGCGGACACGCGCTCCATTAGCGCCACCGCGCATGTCAGTTCCCCGAAAGCTGGAAGCCGATGACCATGCTGTTCGCACTAGCTCGCCAGTACTCAGACCGGAATCAAGTATCTCCTCCTTCAATTCAGTCACATCGCGATCACTAACGAGATCATGGTCTACCGCAGGAATAGGATCCTGCCAGGTGAAAGTCTGATCTGGCACCATGTCTCCGAGATATCGGGTCGTGGGACCCAAGTCTCTGTGCGTCAGCTTGAACCAGGCGCGGGCAAACGCGTCTTCAAATTCAGATGGGTTTTGCAACCAGCGCTCAGTGATTTCTGCATAGGCTGGATCCATCTTCAGCGCTAGATCGGTGGTGAACATGATCGGGGCGTGACGCGTGTTGGCGTCAAACGCGTCCGGCACCAAATTCGCCGCAGCGCCCTTTGTCGGAATCCACTGAGTGTTACCAGCAGGGCTCTGGGTCTGCTCCCAATCATAGTTGTAGAGGTTTACCAGATAACCGTTTGACCAGTCAGTCGGCGTTGCAGTCCAGGCGCCTTCAAAACCGCTGGTGATGGTGTCACCTGCGTTGCCTGAACCGTAGTTGTTCTGCCAACCGAATCCCTGCTGCTCGAGGTTACCCGCTTCCGGATCGGCACCCACATGTTGTCCGGGATTAGCAGCACCGTGCGCTTTACCAAAGGTGTGCCCGCCCGCAATCAGCGCTGCGGTCTCTTCATCGTTCATGGCCATCAGACCAAAGGACTCCCTAATGCGCTGCGCCGAAGCCATCGGATCAGGGTTGCCATCAGGACCCTGAGGGTTCACATAAATCAAGCCCATCTGAACCGCACCAAAAGGCCGTCGGAGGGCATCCATGGCATCACGGCGATCGGCCCCAAGCCACTCGCCTTCTGGCCCCCAGTTCACATCTTCGGGCTGGAATTCATCGACGCGGCCGCCAGCGAATCCGAGCGATTCGAAGCCCATATCGTCCATCGCGACGGTGCCTGCAAGGATCATCAGATCTGCCCAGGAAACCGCGCGGCCATACTTCTCCTTAACGGGCCACAAAAGACGTCGGGCCTTGTCCAGATTCGCGTTGTCTGGCCAGCTGTTTAAGGGGGCAAAGCGCTGCATGCCGCCATCAGAGCCGCCGCGGCCGTCTGTAACGCGGTAGGTGCCGGCACTGTGCCATGCCATGCGAATAAAGAATGGGCCATAGTGCCCGAAATCCGCCGGCCACCAATCCTGAGAATCAGTCATCAGCGCCTGCAGATCGGCCACAAGGGCATCCAAATCCAGCGAATTGAAGGCCTCGGCATAGTCGAAGTCTTCGCCACGAGGGTCTATGCCAACCGACTCGATGCGCAACGGACTCAGGTCCAGACGATTTGGCCACCAGTAGTCGTTATCAGGCGCGCTGCTCTGAGCAATCGCCTGACTGAACGGAGATACGCTCAGGGCAGCAAGGGTCAGCGATAAAAAGTGCTTTTTAAACATCATAGGGCGTTTCTCCAATTCACGCGAGTTCCAACTCATGAACATTGAAGATACGCTCTTTTATTTGATCAGCATAATAGTTTGTTTCGATCAACTTGATCGAAGTTAACAACAAAGTTATTGCCTTAATGTGGGTACCTGAAAGCGGCGGGCGAATTGGCTGCACAGAACAGACGATGGGCTGATCGATTGATCAGCCTTTCAGCTTTCCGGTAAGCGATTCACCGGAACCATCACCTCGTTTCTCCGCATGAAAGGCAGCGTGAACGGTGCGTTGTACGCTGCACTGACAACGGTCCCAAGCGGCTCGATATTGCTGGCCTCCAGAGCAGCAAGCAATTCTTCTGTGCGGCGAGCCAGGTTTCTATCTGTCCAGCGTCCAGAGTAACGCTTGACGGCGATCAGCTCACCGGCGACCGCACGAAGATAAACGTCCGGGTTGGTTGGTTGTGGCACCGAAGCCCAGCTGTATTCGCTCGGTACCACAAAAGCAATTTTCCAACCCTCAACACCCTCAGATTGCTGAACTGGCGCCGTCATCGCAATCTTTTCGCTGGGCTGCTGCTGAACCGGAGCAGTCATATCCACCTTACTTGATGAATGATTGTCGCCGGTAATGTATCCAAAAAGGCGGCGAAAACCACGGTTGGCTGCCTGATTGCGGCTGCTCGCGTTGCTAACAACTGTTTCCGCTACGATGTAGTCTGCGTACTGCCGATACTCAATACCGTCAAGTTCCGCAACAACAGTGTACTCGGGTTCTTCGATAGCCATGATGTGAGGGCTAGCCAATATTAACGGCAGCATAAGCCCGAAGGTGCGTAACAATTGCATAAGTATAATACCCCTTGGTTTAACCGATATACGAGCCTGGTCATCCTTTAGATTCGTTCACCGGCGCCTCACCCTGACAAGCGATTGGCCGTCTCCCGCAAGGACCAAGATTTCTCGGCCGAGACAGAAACCAGAAATAAGGAGGCACCCAAGTCCCCTGGAATCCGCCGGCCAATTACCGGCTATCGCCAGTCGCCGGCCGGCTCATCCGGATCAGATTCAAGGAAGCGAATTAAATCTGCGTGAAACTGATCAGGTATTTCCACTTGAGGGTTGTGACCAATTTCTGGATAGAGGTGCAAGGCTGAATTGGGCAGTTCATCATGTACGTGGTTGACCCGGGCCACAAAATCATCGGCCAGATCATCTTCCTCGCCACCGATGACCAGAGCCTTGGTTGCAATGTGTTGCCAGTCATAAACCACTGGGTCGGTGTACAGCATGTCACTAACCATCGCCCTAACGCGCGCGAAGCGGGGATAGTCACCGCTCAAAGTCTGCCCGTACTGCCGACGGACATACTCTAGGTGCGCTGGTGGCCAGTCCCGTGGATAGTACCGACGATGGCCGCGCAGCACTGATTGATACGAGGGCGGCGCGGGGTCGCTGGCGAGGGGATCACGCCACGGTCGGCTTTGTCGGGAGTCTGTCAGGCCAATTTGGTTGACCATTGCGACATGCGAAACATTATCAGGATAAAGCATAGTAAAACGGCTGACGACCATGCCGCCCATCGAATGTCCAACCGCCGCTATCTTATCGATGCCTAGCTCATCCATGAGGGCTTTCATGTTAGCCGCAACAAAATTGAAATTATAAGAAATTAGCGGCTTCGATGACTTCCCATACCCAATCCGATCAACCGCAATCACTCGAAACCCCGCTGCGCTCAGCCTGCGAAAGCTGTCCTGATACGGTTCTGAGTAGAAGTTATGTCCGTGCTGCCAAAACACCACCTGACCATTAGCTTGACCAGTTGGTGATATATCCATATAGGCCATCAGCATTTTCTGACCGTAGCGACGCAATTCTAAGTATTGAACTGGCCAGGGATACTCAATCTCTTCAAGGTTTAATGACACGGGGCCCCAATGCGCCGGTGCTTCAGCCGGTGGTTCGGCCGGCCAGTCCTCGGCGGCTTGAAGCTGAGTCACCCCCAGACAAAAGATTAATGAAAAAAACCACCCAAAGGACCTAATTATCATTGTTCTCATTGTTTGCCTCTTGTTCGTTGTTATTACTGCACACAGCCCGAAACATATCTTGTCGGTAGGTGCCCACGTGACTTTCTGTCTGGCTTTTTATCGATTACGACATTAGCACCCCAACCAGCATTCCGACTAGATGCTGCCTGATAGCGGGACACCCTCTGCTTCAGATCTCCGGACAAACTGGCCGATCAGGATATTACTCACCGTCTCGATACGCATAACAGCGCCCCCTCCATACAAATATACACAAACTTCGAAGCAAAACTGTCATATTTCATGGCAGTAATTTTGTTAGAATGCCCATTTGACACAGAACGACGCACACCATGCTTTTTGCGCTTGAAAATGATCCAGAATTTCTAGACCTTCAGGTAGAAATGGTTCGACTGCAGGATTCTATCCGCAAGACGAGCAAACGTCTGCTGATTATCTTCGAGGGACGCGACGCCGCAGGCAAGGGGAGCACTATCATGCGTTTCGTGCGCTTCCTAAACCCCCGTCACTACAGAATTGTGGCTCTGGCCAAACCCACTGAGCAAGAATCCGGGCAATGGTACTTTCAGCGTTATATCAAGGAGTTGCCTAATCCAGGGCAAATTGTTTTTTTCGATCGCAGCTGGTACAACCGGGCGGTTGTTGAACCAGTAATGGGATTTTGTTCTCAAAAAGAGTACAAATTCTTCCTTCAACAAGTTGTCCTGCTGGAACGTATGCTCAAGGAAGATGGCTTGCACATGATCAAGTTCTGGTTCTCAATTGATGAGAAGGAACAAGCGAAGCGAATTATTGAGCGTCAAACTAATCCCCTCAAACACTGGAAACTCAGCACGGTAGATGCGCTAGCCCAAGCGAAATGGGATGAGTACACCGAGCACAAGGAAGCAATGTTTGAAAGAACATCAACAACCGATAGCCCGTGGCTAGTAATTGACGGAAATGACCGCGACAAGGCGTGCCTCGAATCAATGCGATATGTATTAAACAAGATGGACTATAAAGACAAGGGGCTAACGGGCCAACGCCTCAAGCCGGATCCGACCATTGCGACCATGCAGCCAGCTCTCCAAATTTCGCAAAGTATATTTGGGGACTCCGACGAGGCCAAATCCTGAGTCTAGCTTTCAGCTACAGCTCGTAGAAAGTCTCCAGCCTACCAAAAGCGATAGTACATACTTGCAATTCCTGTCTTTTGTCAAATTACTGATGCTGCTGAAGATAGCCATTCTGAGCGCTCAACTCTTGAGACTGAATTTTATTTGCCGCGACATTGGCGGATCAGTATTGATGACACCCTGTGCACTGCGCCAATCAGCTCAGGTAGGTCGCAAAACAGAAGCGCTAGCGATTACGGAATGGCAGCGGAGCTGACCTTTCCTATTATTCGCTCCGCAGTCTCACTCTGACACATTCACAGTAACGTACGCGTCATGATAGAGACCTCCATCATCCGCCCGCCCCCAGAGGATATACTCGCCGGGCTCACTGAAGGTCATCCTCACACCGTAGATCCCGTCCTCAGGGGTGGGTGGGGGCAGCCACAACGCGCCCCAGGGTGAATTGGCGCTGGTCCGAGTGTCCTCCCAGACTTTAACCTGCGGCGGATCAAAAGTAACATTGCCCGGACCGCGATACTTATTCCATGAATAATAGAGACCGTTAACCTTATCCACTGTCACTTTGATGGGCGGCGATATTAGCCGACGCTGCATCACCGCTTCCGGGGTTATCAGCGCGGCCGCCAGACCACCTCCGGCAAACTCAGCAAACGCTCGGGCTTCTTCTACTGGATCCGTTGGTTTTGGTAAGCCATCGTCTTCCACCAACGTGTTAATTAAGATCTGCTCGCCAGCTCTTGCGCTGCGAATGCCGTCACCCTGCACGGTGACAACTGGTGGGATATTTGCCCGTGATTCCGGCGAACTGGTGCCGGCACCCAAAGACCCAGTTTCCGAAGCAATAACCATATTGTCGACAAGGTAGTCCTGTCGGAGTGTTGCGTATGCTTTACGCTCTTCGCCGTTGACCTTCAGCGTCCACACTAACTCTCTATCGCCCCAATCAGCTGGTACAGCAACCTCAAACGTAAAGCGATTGCGCCGAGGCAGGAAGTGGGTTGGCTGGCCGCGATCCGCTTCTCCTGGAGAAAAGTAGTTGGCTTCACCAACCTCTACATCAGGCGAATCTTCCCAGTTTTCGTTCATATACCCAAACATCATGTTGAAGGTGCCATCCTCATTTGGACGCCAGCCTTCGAACGCCGGCTCGACATGCTGTCCACTTCTGTAGGTCTGGGCTAACACGCCGTTCGGCGTGATCACTAAAAGCGACAAAGCAATGGCCTTAACCACGATGTGGCCAAAAATCCCCATTTTCATCTTTCCTGATTCTCCCGAGAATTCGACTTAATCATCACTCTGAGCACTCGAGGCGCGATCAAAACGTTCCAGCGGCGAGACAAGCGGCGCCAGGCAAAGCGGGCACCCAATAACATGATTATTCGGTCCCAGATCAAGGGTCTGGCGTCTCTCGGCCATTTCCTGCTGAAACTGCTCATCATTCATGGTGACACGCATACCCAAGTCGATAAACATGTTTGTTACCGATCGATTGCCTGAACCCTGCCAATTTCTTGGGTCGGGAACATTTGGATTAGTCTCGGTATTATTCATATATCCCACAATATGAAGAATCGTTCCTTTTGGCAGCAGGGGTGCAGCCTCTTCGTCGTAGGCGTATCCCCGGACCCAGTTGTGGTCGTAACCTACACAGGACAACGTCTCAACGGAGTAACCCCAAATGGCCTCAAGGCACATTCGCTCTCCTGGCGCATGAAGATGAGGCTCGAAGGTGATTATCTTCGTGTGATCTTCAAGCACGCGATAGGCGTGCAGTTCCTGCCCATCCTGATTGCCCGCTATGCTAATATCGACCCCATTGCCCAAACCAAGGGTCGCGCGCTCATACTTGGGCTCATAGCCTTTCGGATGAAAGCGGAATCCAATCTCGAGATGGCCAGTAGTGTCGACGCCGTTGGAGTGCAAATGCACCGAATCAGAATATATATAGGTGCCGGCTCTGAGCAAGCGTCCACCATCGGGATCAAAAAGATCTGGGTTGCGACCAACTTCGTGCACTGGCCAGCTGGTGACAGTTTCATCAATCCGATCTCCATTTTCGTCGAGTTGCGCGGTGCTCCAAATCATGTGGTGGAAGATAAATCTTCCGCCAACCGTCTCACGGCCCGTCCCGGCCTGATTGTCGACATCATTCACCTCGACAATCTCAACCGACTTGACATAACGGTCTTCATCCAGCCCAACCGGCACTCTGTCGATCTCGCCCCACCAGTCGGCTGTCCCGGCCAGCTTGGTCACCGAATTAGTTTTAACGATTAGGTCTGGCTCTCCCGCATTCCATTTAAGGCTGTCATCGAACATTAGTGGATCTGGAGCTTCCGCAGGATTGCCTTTCGGAGTGCCTGATTGAGCCCAAATTGAAATGGCGGCAAGCTCTGCTTCGCTCAGTGACGGGTCACTCTTGTAATTCTGGATACCAACGTCTTTTTCCATGTACCACGGAGGCATTGCACCTGCCCGATCACGTAGGCCAGTTTTATACTCAATCAAACCGGCATAAGGAGCGACTTGCTCAAACGTGACGAGCGGCATGGGGCCAACGCCTCCAGAACGATGGCAGTTCTGGCAACTGCGCTGAAGAATAGGCTCGATGTCTCTGTGAAAAGTGACTTCCTGCGCCTGCGCGGACGAAACCGTCAGGATAATGCCAATCAGGCTCGCAAGTGCTGCCGCACGGTGAGAAAAATTTCGATATCTCATACGCTATCTCCTAAAATTTTAATTCTTCCGCAGCCGAGGATGCGGCACAGTCTTCGCTGTAACAGTGCTCGTATCAAGAGCGCGCACTCTTAAGTTTACCAAGAATTTAAAGCAGCAACATGCCTTGTATCCTAAAGATTTACAACTATCTAATTTTATTGATAATTTTTGTCTATGCGCGCCTAGGCTGACCTCAGCCCTCCCCCAAATCCAAACTATCGCAGAGCCCCGCAAGCTGTTTTTCACACAAAAAACCCGGGACAGGCCCGGGTTTTTATACATCAGTGAAACCAGCCAATCACTCGGCAAAGTCTGTCCTTTCTTCCTCAGTGATCTCCTTAATGCTGAGTTTGATCCGACCTCTGGCGTCGAGATCTGTGCACTTAACCAGCACTTCTTCACCTTCAGAGAGATATTGACTCACATCCTCAACTCTTTCCTGAGAGATTTGCGAAATATGCACCAGGCCATCCTTACCTGGCAAGATAGTAACGAACGCGCCAAAATCTACGATCCGCGCTACCTTGCCCCTGTACAACCTGCCAACTTCAGCTTCAGCGGTAATCGCGTTCACCATGTCGAGCGCCGCGTCTCGAGAGTCCGCATCTTCTCCGTAAATGCGAACGTTTCCGTCGTCATCAATGTCTACCGAAGCCCCCGTCTCCTCCGTGATGCCCCGGATGACCGCACCGCCTTTTCCTATAACATCGCGAATCTTGTCTGGGTCAATCTTTATGGTCGCCATGGCTGGCGCATTTTCTGAAACCGTTGCCCGCGCTTCTGAGATCACTTCGTTCATCTCATCCAAAATATGCAGTCGCGCATCATGGGCCTGAGCCAGAGCAATTTCCATAATCTCTTCAGTGATTCCCTGAATTTTGATATCCATTTGCAGGGCGGTCACACCATTTGAGGTACCAGCGACCTTGAAATCCATATCGCCAAGATGATCTTCATCGCCAAGAATATCGGTCAGAACCGCAAAGCGTTCGCCTTCCTTGATCAGACCCATCGCGATGCCCGCTACCGGTGCAGAAACAGGTACTCCAGCATCCATCATCGACAAGCTGCTACCACAGACGCTGGCCATCGAGCTGGAACCATTTGATTCTGTAATTTCTGAAACCACTCGAATCGCGTAGGGGAAGTCCGCTTCACTTGGCATCACGGCAGCAACGCCACGACGCGCTAAGCGACCGTGGCCAATTTCACGACGCTTAGGTCCGCTCATGAAGCCCGTCTCACCAACCGAGAAAGGTGGAAAATTATAGTGCAGCATAAAGGGATCTTTCTTCGATCCGACCAGACCTTCGATCAGTTGTGCATCTCGCACGGCGCCCAGCGTCGTCACAACCAGCGCCTGCGTCTCGCCTCGAGTAAACAGAGCAGACCCGTGCGCTTTTGGCAGTACGCCTGTTTCCACTTCGATAGCACGGACGGTCGTGGTATCACGACCGTCAATTCTTGGAGAACCATCGAGAATGCTATTGCGAACGGTGCGCTTCTCAAGCGCACCAAAGGCATCTGACACCTCTCCAGCCGAAGGCCCGCTCTCCTCGCTGGCAAGCGCTTCAATGGCCTGCTTTTTGATGTCGCCGACTTCCTCATATCGCCGCACTTTTTCCGAAATTTTATATGCCTCGGCGACGACGGGGCCAAAGCGCTCGGTCAACGCATCCTTGAGAGTGGTGTTTTCTGCCTCAGGCTGCCAATCCCAGGCAGGTTTACCTGATTCCGCTTTCAGCTCATTGACAGCGTTGATGACAACCTGCATTTCCTGATGAGCAAAGAGAACGGCACCCAGCATTTGATCTTCACTTAGCTGCTTGGCCTCGGACTCAACCATCAACACGGCAGACTGCGTACCCGCAACCACCATGTCCAACAGTGAATTTTCTAACGTCTCATAGTCGGGGTTAAGCACATATCCTTGTTCTGCATCATAGCCTACACGAGCTGCGCCAATGGGCTCAGCGAATGGGATTCCTGAAATGGCGAGAGAGGCTGATGCGCCGATCAAAGCAGTAATATCCGGGTCCTGTGTCTTGCCTCCAGAAATAACGGTACATATCACCTGTACTTCGTTCATGAAACCTTTTGGAAAGAGTGGCCTGATTGGCCTATCGATAAGGCGCGAGGTCAGCGTTTCTTTTTCTGTTGGCCGACCTTCGCGCTTAAAGAAACCGCCAGGTATTTTTCCTACCGCGTAGGTCTTCTCTTGATAGTTTACGGTGAGCGGGAAAAAATCCTGGCCTGGGTTGGCCTGCTTCTTACCGACAACCGTTGCAAGCACCTGCGTGTCGCCCATGGTCACAGTGACGGCACCAGTAGCCTGTCGCGCGACCTTACCTGTTTCAATAGTGACTTCTTGCCCACCAAATTGAAATGTCTTTCTTACTGGATTAAACATACTTTTTTCCTATAAATCCAAAACCTGCGCTGTTGCCTATTTCGAGCGCAGAGTTCCAGTAATGAGTTTTTAAGTGAGCTTATCGACGCAGGCCGAGCCGCTTGATTAGGCTCGAATATCTTTCGACATTTTTGCGCTTTAAGTAATCAAGCAACTTTCTTCTGCTGTTCACCATACGAATCAGTCCCCGGCGAGAATGGTGATCATGAATATGCTCTTTAAAATGACTCTGAAGGTCATTAATGTTGGCTGTCAGAAGTGCGACCTGCACTTCTGGTGAGCCAGTATCACCATCGCTTAACGCGTAGTCTTTGATGATTTCTTCTTTTCTTTCAGCTGATAAAGCCATTTTCGTTTCTCCGTAATATGCGATTAAACAATGAGCACATTACAAAATAGCAATCTGCCTCACGCAATTTCCATATAAACCCAGGATAACCACGCATATTGATAGTCACCTGGCACTTTCCTGCCAAAAAAATCTAGTGTGTTACCACCAGACGCCGTGGAGCTACCTTGCCATCATCGTCAATGACACCGATGCCAATAAATTGCTCCTCTTCATAAAGCCTTACAAGCCCTTCAGCCGGCAAATGCCTTACCAATACGGATTGACCGTGCTTCACACTGTCAGCCGCAATTCTTGGCAGTCGCACTTCAGGAAGATCCTCGACTGCCTGGTCCATGGGGACCAATAATCTGTCCAGACCTGCCAAGCCCTCAGCTTCTCTGGTCTTTTTCAACGTTTCAACTGTGACGCACTGCGGCTCCAAAAACATGCCTGCCTGTGTGCGTCTCAGACCTGCAACATGCGCACCGCAGCCGAGTCTTTCGCCGAGATCATCAGCGAGCGACCTGATATAAGTGCCTTTACTACAGCTTACTTCAACGTCTATCTCGTCGCCCTGTGTACGCAAAAGTCCGATGTGGTAGATCTCCACTTCCCGAGAAGCTCGCTCAACTTCGACGCCTTTACGCGCCAGCTTGTAAAGCGGCACACCATCTTGCTTGATCGCTGAGTACATGGGCGGCACCTGCTGGATGACTCCCTTAAAACGCTCTAGTTCGCGTATGATCTCGCGGTCCGAAATTTGCGAAACGTTCGCTTGCGACACAATGTTGCCGTCCCGATCACCGCTGTCTGTCCGCACACCCAGCTTAATGCGCGCGCGATAAGCCTTATCTGAGTCCAGCAGGAATTGCGAGACCTTGGTCGCTTCTCCCAAGCACAGCGGCAACACGCCGGTCGCAAGCGGGTCCAGGCTACCCGTATGGCCCGCCTTCGCCGCCTCATACAGGTGCTTGACTTCCTGCAGTGCCGCATTGGAGCTAAGACCCAGGCCCTTATCAAGAAGCACAATACCGCTGATCTGGCGGCGATTTCGTTTACTGCCTTGACCTCGGCGAGTACCGTGGTTTTTCAAGTTTCTTTCTCGTTATTTC
>DORE01000094.1:0-16735 GCA_003514305.1 Gammaproteobacteria bacterium
ACCAGCCAAGGCAACCACTTACCAGATAGCTCATAAAACCACTTGGGGGAGCCCCATTTATGAAACCAGGTCCAATCCATCTTCAGGTACCGAAAACTTTTTGAAAGAAGTATATCACTGCTGCTGACGTCCTATCAGAGCGAAATTGTAACCTATTGTTATTACGTGGATAAACGCAAAATGGACTACAAGCTGTCAGTTTACACTGATACGCAAGGCAGCAGCGGAAGCCAATGGGGCTAGAGTCAACGCAGCAACTAGCATAGCTCCCATAATCGCCAAGTATCCCGAAAGCGAGGCGCCTTCTAGGGTCTGTGAGACTGTCAAGGTGCCTGCTATGAGAACCGGAACGCTCATGGGAAGCGTGATTACCGCAAGGATAAGCCCCCGACTTCCAAGGCCGACCGTCAATGCCACACCGATCGAGCCAAGCAGGCTCAGTACAGGAGTACCAAGCAACAAGGTCAGCATTAATGTCAAATAAGCGCCATCAGGAAAATTAAGCATGTAGGCAATCAATGGCGACACCACCACGACAGGGAGCCCGCTAACTAACCAATGAGCGATATTCTTTGCCAGTACCAGAAAATAAAGTGGATGAGGACTGAGCATCAGCAGTTCTAGGGAGCCATCTTCAAAGTCAGCGCGAAACAAGTTGTCCATCGCCAACAGGGAAGCGAGCAAAGCTGAGATCCACAGCACACCAGCTGAGATCTCGCCAAGCACTTCAGGCTCCGGAGAAATCCCGATCGGAAACAAGGTTGCTACCAACACAAAAAACATAAACGGATTGAATAGGTCATTCTTCCTTTTAAGTGCGATCATCAAATCTCTCCGCAATGTCGTAACTACCGCCTTTGCTAGAGTAGAACGAGCACCAATCATGACATCATACCCCCAGACTTTCCGCTCGCTCCGAGCACCAGTTCGGTAAGACCGTCGATTGCGAGTGCATGATGAGTAGTCACTAACACTGAGCCTCCTTGACTGCTGTGCTGCCGAATCAGATGTTCCAGTAACGCGACTCCTGGAACATCAAGCGTCGTGAAGGGCTCATCCAGCACCCAAAGGCGCGCTTCTGACACCAGTAATCGGGCGAGACTTACTCTCTGGTGCTGACCTGCAGAAAGCGTAAAGCACTGCGAATCCTCAAAGCCCTGCAAACCGAGATGTGCGAGTGCGGCATCTATCTCGCACACGCTGACCTGTCTGCGCAAGTTGCCTGACCACATTAAATTCTCTCTGGGAGTTAGCACCTTGCTGACGCCCACACGATGACCAAGATAGAGTGCGCCGTCACGGAACTCTTCCACGCATTCCGTGAGTAATTCGCCGCGCCATCGAATAACACCTCGATAGTTGTCGTTAAATCCGCAAAGAATCCGCAACAGGGTCGTTTTTCCCGACCCGTTACCCCCTTTGATCTGGAGCACTTGACCTTCATCTACCTGGAAACTCAGGTTTTGAAAAAGAATACGTTCGTCTCTTTCACAGAAGAGATCGTCGACTGCGAGCACCGGGATGAGATCGGCCGCCTGCTCAGAATTTTCAGAGGTGAGATTTTCCATTTCTTGAAGAGTACCGCAGAAGGTACCCACAAGAGCAAGGGTACTTCGGCATTTTTGTCAATCGCGAGAAACGCTGAACGGGTCTATTCGCATCTTGCATAATGGTAGCGGAACTATCTACCGAAAAGTTGATTTCCAACTGACTAGGGGCCTGTCGATTCAGCTCCAGTCGGACAATCGCGCTCTGAGCCTAATTGCAGCTTGACTGTGAATCTGGCTGACCCTTGATTCACTTACACCGATCACCTCTCCAATCTCCTTGAGGTTCAATTCCTCATCGTAATATAGGGCGAGAACCAGTTTTTCTCGGTCCGGCAACCCATCGATCGCGCGAGACAGGTGCGCTTTGAATGTATCTCGCTGCAGCCCGTCGCAAGGACCAAGCAACTCGCCAGCCGCCATCTCAATCGCAGAGTCGTCGCCTTCCATTACATCGTCAAAGCTGAACAAGCGGCTTCCTGCAGCATCCTGCAGAATGGCGTAATAAGCGCTTAGATCAATGTCCATTTCTTTCGCTACTTCTGTATCCTTGGCATCTTGTCCGGTGCGCGCTTCAATTAACTTTATTGCTTCTGCCACCTTTCGCGACTTGCGATGGACAGAGCGTGGTGCCCAATCGCCTTTCCGAACCTCATCCAGCATTGATCCTCGAATCCTGATTCCCGCATAGGTTTCAAAACTGGCACCTTTCGACACATCGTACTTTCGCGCGGCCTCGAGCAGACCGATCATGCCTGACTGAATCAAATCGTCGATCTGGACGCTAGCCGGCATTCTCAGTAGCAAGTGGTGAGCGATGCGTTTGACCAGCGGAGCATAACGATCGACAACCTCTGTCAGGCTCTTTTCTTGCGCTTCAGCAATCGCTTCAGTTTTATCAATCGCGGAAGCTCCTGTTGCTGCACTCATGTTGTTATCCCGCTATTTAGTTCGATCGACTGGCCGGCTGTTGCCAATTGAACGCCTTTTCCGTTTGTCTGTTAGTTACGTTTTCGACAACTCTAAACCGCTGATGCAAGCGAACCGCCGTGTTCGCGTTTATTTCGGGGCAATTAAGCGCCTTTCTATTTCTTTGCGCCCACGACACACCCATGTGTCGGCCTTAAATCCCCCTTCAATCTAACCCAGCTAAACAAATTCAAACTCGAGACGACACAAGAGAGAGAACGCCGGTGCTGAAGACTATTCCTCTTCCATGCTTCCGGGTGCGCCTAGTGTCTACTCGTGGTCTAACACTCTCGGGCCTGGTGAAGACACCTGCAAAAAGCATTCCAATAGGCGCAAAAACTAAGTATCGGGATTGAAGAGCCCGCATGAAGTGGGCTGTAGAGGGATTGCAGCAAGTCAGGTAAAAATTTGTTTGGCCGTTACCGGAGGAATTATGCCGAGTTTTTGACGACAACACTTAACAACGTCAATAATCTGGCGGTACGGCGCGAGGTGAATTTCAACAACTTTATCAAGCGGCGTGTCAGGGCATTGCCGGACTGACGCTATGAGCAAGCTCCACGAATGCCTCCAGCTTACCTACGTCGCACGCAACAGCTCTTACGCCTTTGGAGGGGTGACTCCGGTTTGCCCCATGTATTTCCCACCACGCTGCTTGTATGTCACTTCACATTGTTCATCAGATTGATAGAAAAGCATCTGCGCAACTCCCTCATTGGCGTAGATTTTAGCAGGCAGTGGAGTCGTGTTAGAAAATTCCAGTGTGACATGCCCTTCCCACTCTGGCTCGAGAGGGGTCACGTTGACGATAATCCCGCATCGTGCATAGGTCGACTTGCCCAAGCAAACGGTCAGTACATCTTTAGGAATTCTGAAGTACTCTATGGTTCGCGCCAGGGCAAATGAATTCGGCGGTATTACGCAAACAGGCTCTCGTATACTCACAAAACTGCCTTCGTCGAAATTCTTGGGGTCGACAACGTTGGTAGTGTGCACATTAGTAAAGATCTTGAATTCAGCCGCACAACGAACGTCATACCCATAACTCGATGTTCCATATGAGATAACCTTTTGATTGTCTGAGAATCTTACCTGCCCGGGCTCGAAAGGATCGATCATTCCCTGCTCGTCCGCCATCTGTCTTATCCACCGATCCGATTTGATTGTCATGCCAGGAATTCCCCCGAAGAAGCCCGCTTGGTGAGGATGCTCATGATAATGCTAATCTTTTCCTTTCGCCATGATACAGCAGGCTATCCCTTGGAAATTCACCCACACCTACAGTATTATACCGATCCAGCTTTTACCTAATGCGTCTGATCTCAGTCGCCAAGTCACTTCAGAATTCGCGTAAACCAGCGGTCACTGCGTCGCGGTAAATCGGTGGACGGCGCATGCACCGCGGGCATGGACACGGAGAGTTTTCCGATGAAGCAATGGCAGTGCATCGTTTGTGGTTTAATTTATGACGAAGAATCAGGTTGGCCTGAAGACGGCATCGAACCAGGAACTCCTTGGGAAGACGTTCCAGACGACTGGATGTGCCCTGATTGCGGCGTAGGTAAGGAAGACTTCGAAATGATTGAGTTATAGGGCCTTACCATCGGTAAAATGCACAACCGCGAGCCCGGGCGCTCGCTGATTTGACTCAGTAACTGAAACGAGAAATACACGTGAATAAGCGCAAAATTCTTGTCACAAGCGCACTACCCTACGCCAACGGAGACATCCACCTTGGGCATCTGATGGAGGCGATTCAGACTGACATTTGGGTTCGCCTGCAGAAACTTCAGGGCCATGATTGCATTTGGGTTTGTGCCGATGACGCGCACGGCACTGCGATAATGCTCAGCGCTGAAACTCAAGATATCACGCCCGAGGAGCTCATCGATCGCGTTAACCGGCAGCATCAGCAGGATTTTGCCGATTTTCTGATTGGATTTGATAATTTTTACACGACACACTCAGAAGAGAACCGCGTTTTTTCCGAGTCCATGTACCAGACCATGGACGCAAATGGGCACATCCAGCGTCGCTCGATCAGACAGCTGTTTGATCCAGAAAAAAACCTGTTCCTTGCCGACCGGTATATTGTTGGAACCTGCCCGAAATGCCATGCTGAGAGGCAATATGGCGACAACTGTGAGGCGTGCGGTTCGACCTATAACCCCTCCGAATTAATTTCTCCCCGCAGTGCAATTTCAGGCGCTGTCCCGATTGAAAAAGAATCAGAGCACTTATTTTTCGATCTTCCGATATTCAAAGATATGTTAAAAGTTTGGACTCGCTCCGGCGCACTTCAGGATCAGGTTGCCAACAAGCTGAGCGAATGGCTCGATCAAGACCTACAGCAATGGGATATTAGCCGCGATGCGCCCTACTTTGGATTCGAAATTCCAAATGCGCCAGGCAAATATTTTTATGTTTGGGTGGACGCCCCAATCGGTTACATGGCAAGTTTTAAAAATTACTGTGATCGCGAAGGTCTGGACTTTGACAGCTATTGGCTTCCCGACTCTGATACAGAGCTGTATCACTTTATCGGAAAGGACATCATAAATTTTCATACATTGTTCTGGCCCGCCGTTCTAACCAGTTCTGGCTATCGAACGCCGACCGCAGTATTTGCACACGGTTTTTTAACGGTCGACGGGACTAAAATGTCCAAATCGCGCGGAACATTCGTCAATGCACGCACTTATCTTGACCACCTCGACCCAGAATACCTTCGCTATTATCTCGCTGCAAAGCTCAGTTCAGGCATCGATGATCTGGATTTAAATCTGGAAGATTTTGCGCTCAGAGTTAATGCTGACCTGGTAGGAAAAGTCATTAATATCGCCAGCCGCTGTGCCGGATTTATCCACAAAGGCTTCGACGGCATGCTAGCGGAAAACCCTGACAATCCTGACCTTCTTTTTGAAATCCAATCCATCAAAGCGCAGGTAACCGAACATTTCGATAGCCGCGAATACGGCAAGGCAATTCGACTAATTATGGCTCAGGCCGACAAAGCCAATCAGTACATCAATGAAAAAGAGCCATGGGTATTGGCGAAGGCAGACAAGCAAGCCGCTGAGCTTCATGCGATTTGCAGCACTGGCATCAACGCTTTTCGACTGCTTCTCTGCTACCTAAAACCCGTCCTGCCTGCTCTCACAGAAAAGGCGGAGGCGTTCCTCAATATTGACCCGTTGGTCTGGAAGGATATCGATTTCCTACTGACCAAACATCGGATAAACAAATTTCAACCCCTTATCACTCGGGTTGAACCAGACAAGATCAAAGCCATGATTAACGCGACCAGAATGCACAGCGAGCCTCCTATCTCTCTCGAGGCAAAGAGCCACTTTAAAACGGAAATTCCATTTGAGGACTTCGCCAAAATCGATATGCGCATTGCAAGAATCATAGAAGCCAAGCATGTCGAAGGGGCCGATAAACTGCTCTGTTTGAAACTTGATCTAGGCCAGGACAGTGAAGGTCAGCCCATATTGAGACAGGTGTTTTCCGGAATAAAATCTGCATATCAGCCAGACGATCTGTTAGGCAAGCTCACCGTCGTAGTCGCCAACTTACAAGCGCGCAAGATGAAATTTGGCATCTCAGAGGGAATGATTCTCGCCGCCGGCCAGGGCGAAAAAGACATTTGGTTGCTGGAACCAGATTCAGGCGCGACGCCGGGCCTGAGAGTCACGTAAAATCCGTCCGAAAGCACAGTGCAAGGCATTAAAAGAGCGCCGACACGCGCTCATCAAAAACGTGGGATAGAATTCAAAAACCAAGTTGATTTCGCGTACGTTACACATTGAACCAGCTTTCTGTCTGCAGATAAAAAGCCAAACACAAAGCACCCAAATCAAACCATGAGTTGCAAAGTATGACCAACCCGAGCTACTACTGGACATTTTTAGTTATCAACGCGTTAAGCAATCGGGCCGCTCTCTTTGGTCTATTCGTACTGCCGTGGATGCAAGCAACCGCAGGCACACAAGCAGACGCTGAAGAGAATATCGAAGGTTCGGTAATCAAGATTTACACCACCCAGGCCCAGCCTGATTACTTCACGCCATGGCGCTTACTCACCCCCCGTCAATCGAGCGGTTCCGGCGCAGTAATCAGAGACAACAGGATATTGACCAATGCTCACGTTGTTGCGAATGCCAGCTATGTTCAGGCGCAAAAGCACAATGATCCCCAAAGATATCAAGCCAGGGTTATATTCATTTCACACGAGGCAGATCTCGCGCTAATCACCGTTGACGAACCCGGGTTTTTTAACGATCTGAATGCGCTTACTATCGGGGAACTACCGAAGCCGCTGCAGGAAGTTTCTGTCTATGGCTATCCAATTGGCGGCAAAACCTTGAGCATCACCAAAGGCATACTCTCTAGAGTTGAGCAGCAGGTGTATGCCCACGCAGGCGCTTATTTGCTGGCTGGCCAAATCGATGCAGCAATAAATCCAGGTAATAGCGGCGGACCTGTGATCGTCGACAATAGTATTGTCGGTGTAGTAATGCAGGCAAATGCCGGCGGTAGAGCTGAAAACCTGGGCTACTTCGTCCCACCAGACATAGTCAACCATGTCTTGAAGGACAGCCAAGATGGCACGCTTGATGGATTCCCCGACTTAGGCTTTCGCACACAGACCTTGGACAGCCCGTCAGCGAGAGCGGCTTACGGCCTTGAGAAAAACGAGAACGGTGTATTGGTGATCAAAGTATTTGAGGATTCGCCGGCCGACGGTGTTATCCAAGAAAATGACGTCATCATGAGAATCGATGAGTATGACATCGCTGATGACGGGACGATACAGATCACGCCAGACGTTCTTACAAATTACAAACACGCCATTGATATGCATCACTTGCAGGATCAGATCGAGCTCACCTTTTCTCGAGACGGTGAGATCACTCAAACGTCGTTGAGCGCGATGCAAAGCAGGCCAAACTATAGCCTTGTTCGTGGCGAAAGATTTGACGAAACGCCACAGTACTACATCTACGGTGGCATCCTATTTGTGCCGCTGAATATGAATTTGATTAAACGCTGGGGCAATGACTGGGGCAGAACTGCGCCCGTAAGTCTGCTTCAGGCTCGCAATGAGTGGGCATCTCCAACAAGACGGGAGTTGATAGTTGCTCTGCAAGTGCTCGCGGCAGACGTTAATCTCGGATACCACGACTGGCGAAATTGGATTGTCGACTCAGTTAATGGGGAAGAAATCGTGGACTTCGATCACTTTGCCCAGAAATTGCGAGCAAATACCGAGGAAAATATCGTTTTCAAGAACAAAAACGGCTATCAGATGGTTATTAATCGTGAGGAAGCCATCGCGACAGAAAAGACCATTCTCGGCCAATATAGAATTCCTGCGGCCTATTCTCAGGGCCTATTCGACTAATTCACGCGGGAAAGCAAGAACCGTGGGCTTTTATCGGAAGAACATTACCATCGGACAACCAACAAATAGAACGTGTAAAAGCCAACGGACGTCTCAAAACGAACTGCGATTGAGCCAAAACAGCAGCGCCGATGAACAAAACAAAAAGAGCCGAGATTTTTTCCCGGTGGCGCGAGGCGAACCCTGCGCCTACCACTGAACTGGCATATTCGAGCACTTTTGAGCTGCTGATCGCTGTTATCCTATCAGCGCAAGCCACAGATGTAAGCGTGAACAAAGCAACCGAGAAGCTCTTTCCGGCGGCAAACACGCCAGAAACCATTCACGCGCTAGGTTTGACAAAGCTAAAGGAATATATCAAAACCATCGGTCTCTTTAACAACAAAGCTGAGAACATTATCAAAACCTGTCGGATACTTATCGATCGATATCAATCTGAGGTCCCCGATTCTCGTGAGGCACTTGAAGAGCTGCCGGGAGTTGGAAGGAAGACTGCGAACGTCGTTCTCAACACTGCGTACAAACAGATCGCGATGGCGGTAGATACCCATATTTTCAGAGTGTCGAATCGCACCGGAATTGCTCCAGGCAAATCGGTACTGGAGGTTGAGAAACGGCTAGTGCGACTTGTCCCTGAGGAGTTCCTTTTAGATGCACACCATTGGCTTATCCTGCATGGCAGATACACCTGTGTCGCGCGCAAGCCTCGCTGCGGTTCTTGTCTCATAGAGGATCTGTGTGAATCCAAACAGAAAACCGGACCATAGCGTAGAAAGCGAGCTCTCAGCCAGCAATCACTTCCGGCCTTTCTGAGCCGCCAGCCTGAGTCTCAAAGCACTCAGCTTTATAAATCCAGCCGCGTCTGACTGTTCGTAAGCACCGACATCATCGCCAAAAGTTGCGACTTGCCCGTCAAAAAGTGAGTCTTCCGAACTTCTTCCAACAATAATCACATTGCCTTTAAAAAGTTTTAGCCTAACCAACCCGTTTACGTATTGTTGAGATCGATCGATAAGGGCCTGAAGTGCCTGCCTCTCCGGTGACCACCAATAACCGTTGTAAATCAAGCAAGCGTACCGAGGCATTAATTCATCCTTAAGGTGGGCCAACTCACGGTCTAAGGTCAGAGATTCAATCGCGCGATGCGCCTTCAACATAACGGTTCCGCCCGGAGTTTCATAGCAGCCACGCGACTTCATACCTACGTATCGGTTCTCAACAATATCGGCTCGTCCAACCCCGTGTTCTCCTGCGAGACGGTTGAGTGTAGATAAAACCTCGGCGGGAGAAAGCGCCGCGCCGTTTATAGCTACGATGTCTCCGCGCTGGTAAGTCAGGTCGATGTAGATTGGCTGGTCTGGTGCTTCTTCTGGAGCTGTGCTCCAGAGCCACATACTTTCCTCTGGCTCCGTCGCGGGATCCTCAATGAGATTGCCCTCATAGGAAATGTGAAGGAGGTTAGCATCCATTGAGTAAGGCGACTTACCGTCTATTTTCCTCTCAACCGGGATCGCATGCTTTTCGCAGAAAGCCATAAGCTTTTCTCGTGAATTAAGCTCCCATTCCCGCCACGGAGCGATAATCTGAATCTCGGGACTGAGAGCGTATGCGCCAAGTTCAAAGCGAACCTGATCATTGCCTTTGCCAGTCGCACCATGCGAAATCGCGTGGGCACCCGTTTCTCGGGCGATTTCAACGAGGCGCTTTGCTATTAATGGACGTGCGATCGAGGTGCCGAGTAGATACTCGCCCTCATAAACGGCGTTGGCTCGAAACATAGGAAACACGAAATCAGTAACAAATTCTTCGCGAAGGTCTTCGATATGGGTCTCTGTTATACCCATCGCGATCGCCTTGGCCCGGGCAGCTTCGACCTCGTCGCCCTGACCAATATCAGCGGTGAATGTTACCACTTCACACTCATGGACTGTTTGAAGCCATTTGGCAATTACTGACGTATCTAACCCGCCCGAGTAGGCAAGAACAACTTTTTTGATGTTGGACATTACATTCCCCAATATAAATGTTAACGGCGCCGACCTGCAAAAAGACACCAGTAAAGTTTGTGCTTGCGGCAGACGTCATTTATCGCGAAAGATCTTTATTTTAACATTGCTGCCAAGAATCTGGCGCCGCAGACTGACGATTTGATAGTCTTCCTGACACGGAACTCAGTTCAAAGGCCGATAAGACCAGTCTGGCAGAGCTTCGTTTAGCTTATGGAATTTTTTCGCTACAATAACGAAACTATTGGTAGCGCGTCGACGCGACAAACAGCTTTGGAATGGCCCAACAAAACTTCACCTTGATCAAGCCCGACGATTGGCATCTGCACCTGCGAGATGGCGACGCATTGCGAACGACGGTGCCTCACACAGCACGGTGCTTTGAGCGAGCTGTCATCATGCCCAATTTAAAACCACCGGTCGTCAAGGTGTCAGATGCTCTCGTTTATCGGGAGCGGATATTGCAGTCCGTGCCCGAGGGAGCCACCTTTAGCCCACTGATGACGCTTTACCTCACGGATAACTTGCCTGAGGATGAGCTAAGATTATTAGCTGACGAGCCTCATGTTGTCGCTGTCAAGTATTATCCTGCAGGCGCTACCACTAACTCGGATAGTGGTGTGACCTCGATAGAGAAGGTCATGCCGGCTTTAGAAATAATGGCTACTCTCGGCATCCCACTGCTAATGCATGGTGAGGTCACCGATCATGAGGTCGATATTTTCGATCGAGAAAAGCACTTCATTGATCAGATTCTCTGCCCTCTACGAGCGAATTTGCCAGAGCTAAAAATTGTGCTCGAGCATATAACCACGCGACAAGCAGTTGAGTTTGTCTCCGGCGAAAATGAGCAAGTTGGCGCAACCATTACCGTGCATCATTTGCTTTTCAATCGAAATGACATGCTCGCCAGTGGGGTCAAGCCGCACTTTTATTGTTTGCCAATACTGAAGAGAGATATCCACCAGAGCGCACTTATCGACGCGGCAACAAGTGGCAACCCAAGTTTCTTCCTGGGTACCGATTCTGCTCCTCATGCGCTCGGCGACAAGGAAAGCGACTGCGGCTGCGCCGGAATCTACACAGCGCCGGCAGCCATAGAGCTTTATGCAGAAGTATTTGAGCAAGTCGGTGCTCTCGACAAACTCGAAAATTTCGCGAGCCAGTTTGGTCCACGCTTTTACGGTCTGGATACCAATACAGAGACTATTCAACTTACGCGAAGCGAATGGCGAATGCCCGCTCATTTTGAATTTGGAAACAGTACAGTGGTCCCGGTCCGAGCAGGAGAAAGGCTTTCTTGGCGCCTGCGGGGCGGAACTACTTAGAGTCCGATGCGAGAACCCGATACAGGCAGCGAAACTCAAAATGCGCTTGCGGAGCGGTTTCGCACGTATATGCCAGTTGTCGTTGATATAGAAACTGGAGGTTTCAATTGTCAGACCGACGCCATATTGGAAATCGCAGCTGTGGTGTTGTCTATGAACGCACAGGGATATCTCGAAATCGAGCAGAGCCTATTCCACCGAGTCATACCTTTCGAAGGCGCTAATCTGGAAGAGGCAGCCCTCAAATTTACGGGAATCGACCCCTTTCACCCTTTGCGGATAGCTCGTTCAGAGAAAGATGTGTTTCAAACCCTGTTTAAGATGGTTAGGGACGCCATGAAACCCAAGGAATGCAAACGAGCGATCCTGGTTGGCCACAACGCACATTTCGATCATGGATTTGTGCGCGCAGCGACCGCAAGACACAGTCTTAAGCGCGATCCGTTCCACCCATTTTCATGCTTCGACACCGCCACTCTAAGTGGTCTGGCCTTTGGACAAACGGTATTGTCTAGAGCGTGCAAAGTGGCAGGCATCGATTTCGATGAAGCAGAGGCCCACTCCGCAAGATACGATGCCGACCGAACTGCGCAGTTGTTCTGCACGATTGTAAATCGATGGAAAGATCTTGGAGGTTGGCCACTAAGACAGAACAATAAGTAGCTGCAGACTGGCGCCATAAGCAACTGACTACCACCCGATCCTCGCTAAGCCGATACCCTGGAATCAATTCTGGGAGTCGCTTTCGGTCTCGTCGCTGCTCGCCTTATCAATCAGAGTTTGCAATTCACCTTGCTCGTACATTTCAGTGACGATGTCACAACCTCCTACCAACTCCCCGTTAACGAACAGCTGCGGGAACGTCGGCCAGTTAGACACTTTGGGGAGAGTCGCCCGTATCTCTGGATTACTCAGAATATCGACATACGCGAAGCGTTTACCGCAAGCCTTTAAAACCTGCGTCGTCTGTGCAGAAAAGCCACACATTGGTTGTTCAGGATTGCCTTTCATGTAGAGCAGAATGCTGTTCCCTTCTATTTGCTCTTGAATCGTTTCCTCTGTAGTCATTACTTACCTCAAATGGACATGCCGAATCGGCGATCGTTATTATAACTTAACTCGGTGTTCGCCTGCATTTGTCACCGGCCGACTCCAGACTATCGCTCTGGCCGTCTAAACTATTGCGAATTTAAAAAGCCTTTGTTGAGGCCTTGAGCACATGCGGCCGTGCTACTGCTGGTCAATTTTGCCCTGACACTATTGTTCAAGCGCTACGAGCCTGTCAGGCCAGCATCGCCCTTTTCGGAGCTTATTGCGTTTTAGCAGCCCCAGCCACCCCCACCAGGAGTTCTGATTTCCAGACGGTCGCCAGCGTTTACCATCAAAGAGCACTTGCCAGGAAGACTGCGACCGTTGAGTAGATTTTCTCCTTTAGCTCCGTCTTCCCCACCAGCTAATCCCCAGGGGGCGAACCTGCGGCGTTCAGTCAGCAGCGTTAACTGTGCCGGCTCAAAAAATTCATATTCTTTGATTACCCCATTGCCGCCACGAGTTTTACCCATACCGCCGCTGCCCCGCCTCTCTGCATATCGAGCCACACGCAGCGGATAGTTCATCTCAAGAACTTCAACCGGTGTATTAAGCGTGTTAGTCATGTGGCTTTGAGCGCAGTTGAGACCATTGGAACGCGGACCTGCTCCGAGTCCACCTGCAACAGTTTCATAGTAATCCCAGCGTTCCCCCGATTCAGGGTCAATTCGACCAAAAGCAATATTGTTCATAGTGCCTTGGCTGGCAGCAGGAATTTTTTCTGGCAAAGCTTGGGCTAGCGCTCCGAATATCAAATCTACAAGTCGCGTCGATGTTTCCACATTCCCTGCAGCAACTGCAGCAGGACGCTTGGCATTCAAGATAGATCCCGGTCTAGTTTTGATCTTCAATCTTTCAAACAAGCCCGAGCACGAAGGAGATTCGTCCGGCAACAAACAACGAAAACAATAATAAGTGGCAGCAGCAACAACTGACTCCGGACAATTAAGATTACCTGGCACCATATTCGAGGACTTGGTGAAATCGAGACCCACCTCTTCTTCGTGTATCATTAACTCCAGAGATAGAGGTATCTCTGAGTTGAAAAAACCATCATCATCCAAGAAATCTTTAAATCTGTAAACACCAGGGCGCAAAGAGAGGAGCAGTTTCTTCATGATTCGATCAGCGTACTCATCGAGCTCGCAAGCGCCAACAGCGTAAGACGCGTGACCCATTCTACCCACCAATTCGGATAATCGCTGGATACCAATCTGATTGGCTCCAACCTGAGCAGACAGATCCCCACTCAAACCATCAGCAGGCATTTGAAGGAGATTCAGACACGATCGTTGCAGCTTTCCCGATGCCAACAATAAGGTCGGGGGGATTACAATTCCCTCCTCTTCAAGGCACCGCGATACCGGCATTGAACCTGGCGTTTCACAGCCGATATTGGCATGATGTGCTCGATTGGCAACAAAACCGATTAAATCATCCGCCGCGAAGACTGGCGCGATTACCGTGACATCCGGCAAGTGGGTACCACCGAGATAAGGGTCATTGACCACAAGCATGTCCCCTGGGCGCCAGAATCTATCACTGACCAATTTGCACATGGCAAACGCCATACTCCCAAGATGAACGGGAATGTGCGCTGCCTGTCCGATCAACCGGCCATCTTTCCCAAACAACGCGCAGGAAAAATCGAGCCGGTCTTTGATATTAGGCGAAAAAGCAGCCCGTCTGAGCACAACACCCATCTCATCACAAATTGCGGTAATCCGACTGGCAAACAGCTTCAATTCAATGGCATTCACTTTAATACTGGCTCAGTTGATTTTTGTGGCTCAATACACGCATGGCAGATTACTTCATGAAACCTTGGGTGACAATTGCTGGCCGTCACAGAGCGGGATTCAATATTTAAAGCAGCTGATAAAGACGCAAGGTCGCTACCATCAGCCTTAACAGAAAAGCGTACTATACAAAGTCGACATAGACGCTTTTTGCCTCGCTGTATGACTACAACTTGACGCAATCTAGCCACATGGCTATCCAGCTTTTCCTGACTTTACAAGATCGTATAAAAAAGACCTCGAAACGTCAGTTACGCGCGCAATCGAATTGAAGCAACCCCCTCGAAAGACCTGCGCGTGCTGAATTAGAGACGTTGGGCCTGATTTTTCCGTTAGTCTCTACTCGAAATCGAATTGCCTTTGAGATCGCCACGAATCAGCTTATCAGGGCTGCGGTATTTTTTTAAGGATAACGACGCATAGACAAATTAAGGCGAGCCAATAGCGCGAGCGTGACGTCAAACATTGTGGATTGAGTAGTTTGCGAACTAGTGGTCACAGCCAAGTCGAAAAATGCAGAGTTGATTTTGGCGTTCCGCCGATTAATGCTTTCAGCGATGACTTTCAACCTCGTCATTTTTTGGCTGATAGAGCAGCTTTTATATTGGCTCTTAAGGGTAAGGAACCTGAGGCGCAGTCCGCAATTTCGCACCCTTCGAATTGACCAAGGGCTGATGGCAATGATCGCCAAACACGAGATGTTCCTGAACTGCTCGCTCATCGATCCAGGTAAGTCACGGTAGACATTTCGAACTAAACGGCTTCCATGGTCTGACAGAAAGCAAAAAAAACGGATCCATTTTCAAAATAGCGCTTATCTGACACCTGCGTAACCTAGCACAATTTGTTTGTACCGGTAGCAAACACAACATCTTGTGGTTTGTTAATCCTAGCGCTTTTCTTTCATTAGCGCTCAAATACCGTGCATTCCCCTCCCCAAGCTGGCTAAATTTTGACCAGTCAGACGGACAAAGCCAAAAAGATACTTAAGTACGCACCAACTCTGTGCAAATGGAGTTTAATTCACATTATTCCCACAGAAAACACACAGAAAAATCACTTGCAAACGAGCCTAAACCTCATTATCTTGTGCTGCTGGATTTAGAGGCGCCCAGATGTTGTGTATCCAACTCCCGGCGAATCGCTTGAAACAGTCTCGAGGCAGGCTCTAACTTCCGTCGATTGGAGAGCTGGATTTCGGCGTAAAAAATTAAAATCGTCCTTAGATACTGAAGCATGGGCAGCGGTAATCGCCCTAGAGAGAAGACAGCAATGACTTCGCGAAAAAACAGCATCCGGGAATAAAAAAAACTAAAGTCCAGCGCGAAAAGCACAATATATAGTACAGGCGCCCGTTCAGCAGACGCAGGAAAAGGGCGGCCAGGCAGGAGAGAAGAACTAGGGCGTTCGTATAGTCTTTCGCTTGAGACAGCTATAGCGGCGTGTAGTAACAGCGAAAAAGAACGTAAAAGGGTAAAGGTCGAGGATAAAGCACTTCCCGCGCGAGAACGGGCCACGCAGCCCGACGCAAAGAAAGTTAGACGCAGAGCAAGGCACAACGACTCTCTATCAACGAGTATTGACAATAGAGAAAACGGCCGGCCTAGCGGAACAAAACAACAGAAGGCAGGCACTCCTCGCCGTTAAGACCGAATTCGGAGCACTTCATGCAAACAGATCCACATGTCAGTAGCGGCGCGGCCGCAGGCGCGACCCCCAACGAAAATGAAAGCCACAAAACGCCTTCCACAGCCCCTGGACAATTAAGGGTCATCAAACGTAATGGTGCTGTGGTCGCCTACGATGAATCAAAAATATCAGTGGCCATCACCAAGGCCTATCTTGCTGTTGAAGGCGGCAATGCTGCAGCGTCATCAAGGATCCACGAATCTGTCGCACAACTGAGCAGTCAAATCACTGACATTTTTAAGCGACGCATGCCCTCAGGCGGAACGATCCACATAGAAGATATACAGGATCAGGTCGAGTTGGCGCTGATGCGCACCGGCGAGCACAAAATCGCGCGTAGCTACGTGATTTACAGAGCGGACCGCACTCGCATGCGCGAACAAGAATCAAACACCCAGCAGCCCAAGGAAACTGAAGTCAACGTCACATTCGAAGATGGGCATCAAGGTCCGCTTGATGCCGCTAGGCTTCGCACCGTGATAGACGAAGCTTGCGAGGGCTTGCAAGATGTATCAGCAGATATGATCTACAGCGAAACCCTAAAGAACCTCTATCCTGGCGTTAAGATGGAAGATGTTCGTACTTCACTTGTCATGACAGCCCGGACGATGGTGGAGAAGGACCCAAACTATTCCTACGTAACCGCTCGATTGCTCATGGATACGCTGCGCTCAGAAGCACTGAGCTTTTTGGGCATAGGAGAAGCCGCGACGCAATCCGAGATGCACTATCGATACGCGCCAACGCTGAAGCTGTACATTGAAAAAGGTGTAGAACTCGGACTGCTGTCCCCTCATTTGCTCGAGTTCGATTTGGGCACCTTGGGTGAGGCTTTAAAAGCTGAAAGAGATCAGCAATTTACCTACCTAGGCCTTCAGACTCTTTACGATCGCTACTTTAT
>DORE01000094.1:17110-18018 GCA_003514305.1 Gammaproteobacteria bacterium
ATGGGCCTGGCATCTGAAGAAGACAACAAGGAGCAGCGTGCTATTGAGTTTTATAATCTGCTGTCTAGTTTCGATTACATGGTGTCGACACCGCAGCTATTTAACTCAGGTACCTTGCGGCCACAACTATCGTCCTGCTTTTTGACTACCGTGCCTGACGACCTTTTTGGGATCTACTCGGCGATCCGTGACAACGCTATGCTATCAAAGTGGGCAGGAGGTTTGGGCAATGATTGGACACCAGTCCGCGCCTTGGGCGCGCACATCACCGGCACCAATGGGAAGAGCCAGGGGGTTGTTCCTTTTCTGAAAGTAGTTAATGACACTGCGGTCGCGGTAAACCAGGGGGGCAAACGAAAAGGAGCGGTGTGCTCTTATCTCGAGACTTGGCACCTGGACATCGAAGAGTTTTTGGAATTACGCAAAAATACTGGAGATGACAGGCGCCGCGCGCACGACATGAACACGGCAAACTGGATCCCGGATCTATTCATGAAGAGAGTCTTCAATGAACAGGAATGGACCCTGTTCTCGCCAAACACAGTGCCGGAACTGCATGATTTGCACGGAAGGGAGTTCGAACAAAAGTACGAAGAGTACGAGAGACGAGCAGCAGCAGGCGAAATCAAGCCGTACAAGACCGTCAAAGCCGCCGATCTCTGGCGAAAAATGTTATCGATGCTTTTTGAAACTGGCCACCCCTGGATCACTTTTAAGGACACCTGCAACGTCCGCTCGCCACAACAACATGTTGGCACCGTACATTCATCTAATCTGTGCACAGAAATAACTCTCAACACCAGCCAGGACGAAATAGCCGTCTGTAACCTAGGATCAGTGAATCTAGTCAATCACGTAGACGAAACTGGCCTCAATCAGGATAAATTGAAGAAAACAATAACGACGGC
>DORE01000026.1:0-357 GCA_003514305.1 Gammaproteobacteria bacterium
TATTTTCATTCATAATAATATTAAACCATAAAATTCTGGCGGAGAGTGAGGGATTCGAACCCTCGATAGGGGTTAACCTATACGCCCTTAGCAGGGGCGCGCCTTCAGCCACTCGGCCAACTCTCCAGAGTTCCGGGTTCCCCCGTTGAGCGTTCAATCATAGCATAGGGCCGTGGGTTGACGCACTGCCTAGCGTCTCACATTGGCTTTACCATGCATGCAAAGCTGACCGGTGTGATCCGAAACCCACAGAGATGCATTGCCCATCGAATCGGGGTTGGTTCCATGAACGCAAAACCGATTGGGGCTAAAAATTGGGGCTAAAGCGCTGAATTCAAACTTTTTTGTAGTGTATTC
>DORE01000026.1:749-9352 GCA_003514305.1 Gammaproteobacteria bacterium
ATGACGCCAGGGTAGCCTTCGGTCTGCGTGGCATATTGATAATCATAGTGAATTCTGTGTGCATTGAAGGTTAGTGCGGAGTAGCGAAAAAGCAGGCGAGAATCTGCTGTCATTTCTAGGCGATAGTCGCCGGGAGACTCTGCAGAGGCGTTCGCGGGTGATTCGGAGCCCGGTTTTGCCGCTTCGCGGTACACAATGTCCTGATACTCTGTAATGGCAGGCAATTGGTCTGATCCAATCTCATGCCGGACTCTAACAAACGTCAGTGCACCGCTACGCCCTGAGGTTTCCCTTATACTTTCTATCGTTGATCGACGAGTCAATTTCTTGCCTATCGCTATTTCGGAATGAAACTGAATCTGGCTGCCTGCCCACATGCGCCTTGGTAAGTGTATAGGGGGAAGAAACCTTCCTCGTTTGCGATGCCCGTCAATAGCGAGTTCGCCCTGATGAGCCGCTTCAAGAAAATACAGCCAGTGCCAAAGTGGCGGCAGCATGTCACCTTCTTGAGGTTCCCGTACTTTGTTAAGGGTTGCAGCTAAGGCCTTGCAGGGAAACAGGTTGATGGTGTCTGTTACGGTCTCTGTCTTGCCAATCCATTCATGCACATGGTTGTCTTTCATGAATAACGCCTAATTTTTGCTGTGATCTCTTATGGTAAGAATTTAATGGATGCGTTTGTCGGTTGCCACTACAATGTTCCCGTCAACATACAACGATCGACGATTGAAGAACGTGAGTGGAAAATATTTTGAAGAGTTTGAAATAGGCGCGGTGTACAAGCATCAACTGGCGCGGACCATCACTGAAACAGATAATCTGTTGTTTACGGCGCTCACTCATAACCCACAGCCGTTGCATCTGGATGCCGAATTTGCCAAACAGTCTGAGCACGGAAAGGTTTTGGTCAACAGTCTGTACACACTGGGCCTGATTGTGGGGTTATCAGTCGCCGACACCACGTTAGGGACCACAATTGGTAATCTCGGCATGGAGCAGACGGAGTTTCCAAATCCTGTTTTTATTGGTGATACCCTGAGTGTCTCAACAGAGATCGTGGATAAGCGAGAATCCAAGAGTAAACCGGACCGTGGAATCGTCTGGTTCAGGCATGTTGCTATAAACCAGTGTGGCGATATCGTGTGCGAATGCTTGCGCAAGGGCATGATGCTCAAAATTGCCGGCGGTTCTGAGGTAGAATAACCATGGCAGTCTTTCCGACTCCAGGGCCCAAAGGTCCGCGTAGATCACTGCATTTTGTGCCAGGCGGTAATTTGCGAATGTTCGAGAAGGCTCTTGAGCTAAATGCTGATACGCTCATTCTTGATCTTGAAGATTCCGTCACTCCGGAGAATAAGGAAAGTGCCAGAAGAATCGTTCGTGAATGGGTTGAACAAGCAGACTTCGGTGCCAAAGAATGCTTGATTCGTATCAACCCTCAGGAATCGCCCTGGGGTAGGGACGACATTGAAGCAATAGTTGAGGTTCATCCGGACGGATTAATACTTCCCAAAGTGGCCAGTCGGGCAAGCGTGGACGCAGTCGACCAGGTAATCAGTTCGCTTGAAGCTAAGAATGAAGTACAACCTGGCGCGACCTCGTTGGTGCTTATTGGAACTGAAGTTCCTGAGGCAGTTTTTTGTCTTGCTGATATGGCGGGGAACAATAGGGTGGACGGACTCACTTGGGGAGCTGAAGACCTTGCAGGAGAGTTGGGGGCACGTGCGAAGCGGAACGCCGAAGGAGTCTATCTTGACGTCTTTCGCTTCGTTCGCTCATCCTGCTTGCTGGCGGCTGCAGCTAATCGGGTGCACCCTATTGATACGGTCTTCGTTGAGATTACAGAGCAGGCTGCCTTGGAGAAAGAGTGTGCTGAGGCATCTTCGATGGGGTTTATGGGTAAATTGACAGTTCATCCAACACAGATTGACGCGGTCAATCGGGCTTTTACGCCAAGCGAAAGCGAAATTTCGGAGGCCAGAGAAATGCTTCTTGCGTTTGCCGAAGCTCAGTCGGATGGCAAAATGGTGTTTAGTTTCAAAGGGCAGATGGTCGACGTTCCGCATTTGAAACGTGCCCGAAAGGTACTCGCAATTGCTGACCAAATTGATGCTTGGCCTCAAAGCTGACTCGAAGAGTCTGTGTGCAGAGCTTGTGACTGATTGTGTCCTGCTTCACCTGCTAAAATTGAAAAGAGCTAATAGTGGATTTTTCTGAGCCAATTGACTTGAAACTGATCCGAGATGCAGTCAGCAATGTTTGTCGAGATTTTCCCGATAAATATTGGGAGAAGCATGATCGGGAAGGCAAGTACCCTCAGGATTTTTACGATGCGATGACCGAGGCTGGTTGGGTTGGTATTGCTATTCCCGAGGCTTATGGTGGCGCAGGCAAAGGCGTGCAGGAAGCTGCCGTGGTTCTTGAGCAGGTCGCGGCATCTGGGGCCGCAATGAATGGTGCAACGCCTTTGCATCTGTCCATGTTCGGGATGCACCCCATAATCAAGTACGGCACAGAAAGCATGAAAGAGCGGTATCTACCGGACGTCGCCAGCGGCAAGCTTCAGGTCGCTTTCGGTGTGACTGAGCCAAACGCAGGTAGCGATACAACTTCTATAGAAACTAAAGCGAGCTTAATTGATGGCCAATATGTCGTGAGCGGCAGAAAAGTCTGGACCACTAAGGCGCTGGAGTCGGAAAGGGTGCTGCTTCTGGTTCGAACGCAGAGCAAACAGGAAGTTGAACGAAAAACTGATGGGATGACCTTATTATTTGCAGAGTTGAAGCGCCCTGAGGTTTCTATTACCCCAATTGAGAAGCTGGGTAGAAATGCGGTGAGAACCTGTGAGGTAGTTTACGATGAGCTAAGGGTCGCCGAATCCGATCGCGTGGGCGAGGAGGGCGAAGGCTTTCGCTATTTGCTTGACGGGCTAAATGCCGAAAGGATCCTAATCGCTGCAGAAGCAATAGGGATTGGCCGTGCGGCGCTTGCGCGGGCGGTGTCTTATGCCAATGAGCGGATTGTTTTTGACAGACCTATCGGTAAGAATCAGGCTGTTGCGTTTCCGCTGGCCGAAGCAAGAACTCGACTGGATGCTGCAGAGTTAATGGTGCAAAAGGCCGCTTGGAAATTGGATCACGGGATGTTTTGTGGTACCGAGGCAAACATGGCCAAATGGCTGGCCGCCGAAGCGGGTTTTTTTGCAGCGGATGCAGCAATGCAGACCCACGGAGGGTATGGTTATGCCCGTGAATATCATGTGGAACGTTACTGGCGAGAGGCTCGTCTGATGAAGCTCGCGCCCATTTCTCAGGAAATGATTTTGAATTTTATCTCGGAGCACGAGCTTGGCTTGCCGCGTTCCTATTAACTAACTCGAAGGAGTGGTTGGCAGATTTGAGAGGACAAACAAAAAGTTTATGCAGCATCTGATCATACGAGTCATCGGTATCTTGGCCTGTGTAATAGCGGTTAAAGCTTTTTCTCAGAGTTCGGAACGAGATGATCCAGAACTACAGTATGTCGAGCCTTTTCAGGTATTCGATAACCTATACTACGTTGGCGCAGATTGGGTGGCTTCCTGGCTGTTGGTCACCGATCAGGGACTGATTGTTTTCGATGCGCTATACGATGACTTGACGGAGATGATGATCCGCAACATCAGAACTCTAGGATTTGATCCTAACGACATCCGTTATCTGATTGGCTCTCATGCACACTATGATCATATCGGTGGTGCAGCTAGATTTCAGCAGGAATTCAGTGCTGTGGTGATGATGACCGAGGAAGATTGGTTGCTGACCGAGGGAGCGGCTCAATTTCAAGAATACCCACGGCCGATAAGACATCTGTCAGCAAGTGATGGCAGTACACTCACGCTGGGGCGAACGCGGCTACAGTTCATGAAAACGCCGGGACATACGCCGGGTGTGCTGTCAACAAGGTTTACGGTCTACGACAATGGCTATCCCCATACGGCCTTTATGTTCGGAGGGGTGGGACTGAATTTCAGTGGCGTAGAGCAGGCCGAGAGTTATGTTGAAAGCGTCAAGCGACTGCAGGCTGTGCAGGGGGTTGAGGTAAATATCCCGAACCATGCATCCGTCGCAGACGTTTTCGCGCGTCGCGACCGACTTGCTGCGCGCGAAGAGGGGGAACCTCACCCATTTGTCGACCCCGAAGGTTGGGCCGAATTCCTCGATCTCTGGTTGCGGCGTGGCGAGAGTTATCTAGAGCAGCAAAAAGAGTTGGCCAAGTAAGCCGTGCCAGTATCCTAGGCACTTTTGGTAAGCCACGCTGCCGGCTCTCACTTTCACGAGTATGCATTTCCGGTCTTG
Source organism: Gammaproteobacteria bacterium (assembly GCA_003514305.1). Lineage (GTDB taxonomy): Bacteria > Pseudomonadota > Gammaproteobacteria > Pseudomonadales > Pseudohongiellaceae > UBA9145. The sequence continues at coordinate 5,087 of DORE01000026.1, forward strand.
GTTTGCGTCACGGCTCTGGCGGCCAGGGGAGCGTGACCGGCTCAATCTGCCACTGCGCGAAAAGGCGCCGTGCTGACCTAAGTTGCTCTTTGTTCAGTAGGGTATCGAGATCCCTCAAGACCCCTTCCGCTTCGGGATGCTCCTCCCGTTGAGCGACCTGCGCCCAGGCATGTGCTTGAACAAAGTCTTGCTTGATGGGTTTGCCATCTCGATACATTAAAGCCAGAGTTATGGCCGCATTGGCGTGGCCGGAACGACCCGCGGTAGAGAACCAATCGATTGCCTTATCAACATCCTGTACCACTCCCGTACCCTCAAGGTAAAGGCTGGCCAGATTCGCTTGTGCATTGACATGCCCTTGCAGGGCGGCAGCCTCTGTCCAACTGAAAGCTAAGGCGTAATCCTGATCAACGCCCTGACCGGTGAAATACAAAATAGCCAGATTGTACTGCGCCAAGTCCAAACCTTGCTGTGCTGCTTGGCTGAATTCGCGGAATGCGGTATCAAAATCTCCGGAGAAGGCTGCCTCTACGCCATCCTCATAATCGGAAGCGGCCTCAACTGCAAAGAGAGTGAGACCAAGTAGCGTGACCAGGGACAAGCAATTGCAAGCTTTGGCGCGATAGGTTGAATTAAGCATCTTTCTTTTCAAAATTTTCAAGCACTTCTGAGAGCTTTTTAAAGCAGCTGAAAAGCAATCAGAGACAGTGTCAATGTTTTAACCTGAATGGGCTAGAGCGAATAGTTCAAAAGTTTAACGTATCGCGATAGATCATAAAATGTCCCTTCCGGTCTTTTGGTGATTGCTATGAATAACCGGGAATTTCGCTATAATACAGACTCTCCCCGTGAATGCAGCGGAAAAAATAATTCGCACCCGTAGCTCAGCTGGATAGAGTACCTGGCTACGAACTAGGGGGTCGCACGTTCGAATCGTGCCGGGTGCGCCATTCTGTTTAAGTCCGCTCTCGCGGGCTTATTTGGGGTCTACTTGTTAATGCTGGTACTACTACGATTGTCGCAACCAGATCGGCAGCTGGCGTGGTCGCGTGCTGAAACCTATTGTCTGCTCCGTATACGCTGGAGCTTAGCTGATTGGAAGAATTGAGTATCCCATTTGCTCAGATCAACGAAGATGGCTCCAACCCCCATATCATTGGATCAGTTTGCACCGCTGACCAATGTGGCAAATTGATTCTGTCAGCCCAAATACGTTATCAGGGGCAGGCATTCTCTCCGTCTACTGGTGTTGCTCCTGCGGGCAGGAAACGACAAGGGTCTGCTTCTTCAAGCGTGAGTCTGGCACCTATTCGAATGAGACTGCTTGTGCTAGGAGCTTGGAAGAACTGATAGCCATTACGCTCAGACATCCACGCCGAAGGCCCTCCTAGGAATTTGCCGGCATTTTCAGTCTCTTCCTTGATTCGCGAAACCAGGAGCTCATATTCGGGCTCTCCTTGGCGTTTGCCGCTGAAACTGCCGAGATCTCCGCTGGCGACAAACACACCATCCACTCCTTCCACGGCGGCAATGCTGCTTGCCTCGGCAGTGCCTTCTAGAGTTTCGATCATGGCAATTATTATAACGTTGTCGTTCCAGGTTTGCCGATAATTGCGGCCCCACAATCGGCCATATTGTCCTCCGCCCTGGCTTCGGCGACCTTGTGGTGGATACTTTGCGTAACGGACGGCATCAGCCATTTTTTCCGCGCCGTCGACCATCGGCACAATGATGCCTAAGGCACCGATATCGGCGGCTTTTTGAATTGTCCCTTCGTTAGCGTCAGGGACTCTGATAAACGGTATGGCGGGTGCGTCGCGACAGGCCCAGATCATTTTAGCCGCCTCACTGAAGGAAAGAGGGCTATGCTGCATTTCGATCCAGATAAAATCGAACCCCGCATTTGCCATTGCACAGTAGATGTCCGGATCTGCCGTTTCGACCGTGCCGCCAACGACCTGCTGGCCCGTGATGAGCTTGCTTTTGACTGTGTTATAAACCTGACCGTCCTGAGCTGCCGCGAAAGACAAGGCGCTGAAGAGGCTTGAGGTCAGAATCAGAGCGGGTAACAGTTCTGGAGTTTTCATTTTGGTCTCTTTTTAGGATATCGAGGAAAAATATCAAGGCATCGGTATTTGTTGCTTTGGGTTGTTTTTCTTCATTGCAGCTTGTTTGGCGCGGCGCGCTTCTCCAGCAGCTGCAACTTCTGCACGATTGTTTTCGGTCACTCTTGAGTAGTCGTCCCTCCAACCGGGATCCCCTTGCCACGAAAACGGCGAGCGTCTGATTGTTTTGGGCTGATTAGCCTGTTCAAGCAGTTTAAGTGCCATTTCGACATGTTTCCTTTGAACGGTGCGGTCATACGGGGCGCCTAGCGGGTTTCCGAGGGGGAAATCAGTGTGCAGGTATCGCGGTACTCCTACGTTCTGAATAATATCTAGTGCGCTTCCAATAACAATCGTCGGGATAGCGTTTTGCTCCAGATGGCGAGCAACCAGACTCACGGTCTGGTGACAGACGGGTCATAATGGTACCAGAATCGCGACATCCACCTCTTCCGACTTCATGCAATCAAGAATGGCAGGCGCATGTTCATTCACTGTTTGCCGCTGACTGTAGGCTGTGGGGGCGGAGTAAAAATTTGGAGCCAGACCGCCAATGCCCCCCTCTGCTTGAATTGCGAGCAAGGCCTCTATCGGCAGGAAGCTGCCGACATCGCGCGTGTGGGTCACGGTATCGTGCCAGGATAAACCCAGTGTGAACATAGAGTCCGGCGCTGACGTGGAGGAGTTTGAGTAGAGTTTACGTTCGGCACGACCTTGTAAAGTGTCTGGCATGGCCGTGGTCACCACACTTACCCGCGATTTGGTCAGTGGTTTGGTCAAAGCGCGAAAAGGAGCATCGTCGTAGTGCGCCCATTGATAGGGCGTTGTATACCCCTGAGCCTCGTAATAGATTCGGGTGCGTTCCATGTAAGGCACGTCGTAGTTGTCCGTCACGTCGCTTGCGCTCCTGTTAGTTTTGAATAGCATAGCGACTAACCGTGCCAATAAAAAGGGGCATATAGGGACTGTGAGCTATCAGACCGGCCAACCCCCGCTAAGCTATTCGTGTTGTGCTGCCGACTAAAGCCTCTGTGGATGTTCGGAGCCACGGTTTGTATCATGACTCAGTAGCATGATAGCTTTGCTTCGAACCCAAATTGGACTTATGTGACGTGACTGTTTCGCCGCAAACCACGCTTAGCTTGTCGGGCTTTGTGCTTGGCATTTTGATCGCTTTTTATTCGCTTTCGTCCCCTCCACTAGCCGCTCAAGGGAATTTTTCAATGATCGAGCCATCTCCTGTCTCCGGTGTAAGTTTCAGACAGATTCAGGCCAACGGCTTGAATTTTAGAATTGCTGTGGCAGGTGATTCGGGTCCGTTGATGTTGTTAGCGCACGGTTGGCCCGAGTCTTGGTACAGCTGGCGTCATCAACTGCAGTTTTTTTCCCAGCAGGGGTACCGCGTTGTCGCTCCAGATATGCGCGGCTACGGTTCTACCGATGCGCCGGACGCAATTGAGGCATATGACATTAGAACTCTTGCTGCCGATATGCTGGGGATATTGGATGCCCTTGGTGAAGAGCGTGCCATCATGGTCGGGCACGATTGGGGGTCGATAGTTGCCTGGAACACAGTGCTCATGTATCCGGATCGATTCTCTGCATTGATCGCTATGAGCGTGCCCTACACAGGCAGGCCTGAGCAGTCTCCGCTGATCTCCTGGAGAGAAGCCTTCGCCGATAATTTTTACTACATCCTCTATCATAATGAACCTGAAGGCGTCGCCGAGGCTGAGTACGATAGTGATCCCTATGGTCTCATTAGCAGGCTGTATTTGTCTCCTGACTCGCCACGAAGTGCACCAGAAGTGAGCGATCCTCGCCGTTCGGCCGGAGGCTGGATTCCGCGACTCGGGATGCCTGCAGGTTTACCAGACTGGTTGGATCAGCCTGACCTGGATTATGTCGTTGGTGAATTCGTGCGATCTGGTTTTCGGGGCGGCGTGAATTACTATCGAAACTTCCATCGAAACTGGGAGGTCACTGCCGATCTGCAGGATGCCCGCATCACCGTTCCTACACTCTTTATTGCCGGTGAGCAGGATGTAGTCATTGCTGGTGCGGACCAGAGCCGGCTACAGGGGGCAATGAGCCGAGTGGTTGATGATCTTAGAGAGGTTATTCTGCTGCCGAATATTGGACATTGGGTTCAGCAGGAAGC
>DORE01000062.1:0-9232 GCA_003514305.1 Gammaproteobacteria bacterium
TGACTGGCGAAAAAATTTGCCATTGATCAAGAAAAAATTCCCTGCAAGCCAGTCTTACCTGATCGAGAACGCTCGACATCATTTGGTTAATGAGTCTGTATGCTTCCGAAAGGCTGTCTTTGCCAGACTTGCCGAAATTATTGCCCCTTAGACAACGCAATCTCGCGTTCCGGCAATGCTTGCACTGTTTGCCTAAAACAAGACTCGGCAGCGAATCGTGCCGTTAACCTGATTTAGTCGGTTCAAGGCCAGGTCGCTGTACTGCTCGTCAATATCTATCACCACATAACCGAGCTGGTCATTGGTCTGCAGATATTGCGAACTAATGTTTATGTCATTTTCGGAAAAGACATTGTTGATCTGGGAAAGGATACCTGGCACGTTTGCATGAATATGCAGCAGTCGGTGGTGGCCTGGATGGGCTGGAAGTGCTACTTCGGGAAAATTCACGGAGGTAAAGCTGGACCCATTGTCGCTGTACTTCACCAGCTTTTCGCTGACCTCAATCCCGATATTCTCCTGAGCTTCCATTGTGCTGCCGCCGACATGGGGCGTGATAATGCAGTTGTCAAACTCTCTGAGCGGTGACACGAACTCTTCCTCATTAGATTTGGGCTCAGATGGATAAACGTCGATCGCCGCACCGGAAATGGTCTTGTCCGCCAGAGCCTGGGCGAGAGCGTCAATGTCGACCACTGTGCCGCGAGAAGCGTTAATTAAGATGCCGGAATCTTTCATCGCCGCCAGCTCTTTGTGACCGACCAGATTTCGTGTGTCGGGTGTCTCGGGTACATGCAGACTTATGACGTCACAGAGACTTAGTAATTCAGGCAGCGAAGTCACTTGCTTGGCGTTACCGAGGGGTAGTTTGGTGACCACGTCATAAAGATAAACGTCCATGCCCATCCCTTCCGCCAGCACGCTAAGCTGTGATCCGATATTGCCGTAGCCGATGATGCCAAGCTTTTTCCCTCGGGTTTCAAACGAGCCCTTGGCGGCCTTTTGCCAGACGCCACGGTGCATCAAAGCGTTTTTTTTCGGAATGCCCCGCAGTAGCAGAATCGCTTGACCGATCACCATCTCAGCCACGCTTCGGGTGTTGGAAAAAGGTGCGTTAAATACCGGGATGCCTCGCTTGAGCGCGGAGTCCAGGTTCACCTGATTCGTGCCGATGCAGAAACAGCCGACCGCCAAAAGCTTCTTCGCCGCAGCGAAAACCTCCTCGGTCAACTGGGTGCGGGACCGTATCCCCAGGAAGTGCACGTTGGCTATACGCTCTTTCAGCTCGTCTTCAGCCAGTGAGGTACTTAGGTAATCAACGTTGTCGTAGCCGGCCTGATTGAGTTGTTCCAGTGCGCTTTGGTGCACTGCCTCCAGCAGCAGGAATTTGATTTTGCTCTTTTTGAAAGAAGTCTGTTGTGAGGCATTAATGGGTGACATGTCTTGAGGTTCGCTGGAGAAGTCAGTAGTGGGTCGAGACCAGATTGAATGGTATCACAATCATGGTGGCGCCGATTGAGAGCACAAATATGTTCCCATACTGCCCTGTGAATTGCATTCAACAAGTCTCAAGGCATAATGTCTAGGAGTCTTTCGTCGCCCAACTAAATTGCGCTGGACACTCGAGAGAAGGGCATTAACCCCGGATAGGATCTTATTCAGTCGTGACGTCAATGGACGCGACGGTATTCGATATAGGCCGTGACAGAGAAGAAGATAAACGCTATGAGCGGTGTTTTGCTTGGTCAGGGCATGCAGGTTTGAGCGACATGAGCTGTTGATTGAATTGAAAAACGGTGGCCCAATGATACAGATCGTTGACGTCGTCGTATTAAAGTCATCGGGCTTCGGTTGCCGTCTAGATTGCGGTGCAAACTTAACTAGAACAGTTCTGAGCCTGTTGTGGTATCGGTATTGGCGGTAGTCGTTAGAACTGACGTGCTTTAAAGCGCCGCGCAGGAAACAGACTGACTGCAGAACGTAGCGCTTAACGGGATGACGCCATACCAACATTGGACGTTGAAGGATTGCCGGAAGTGGGACAACTGAGCGGTGCTTGTCCAGTAAATCTGCCGTAACGAAAGGCTGATCTATTTCTCCTTTGGCGAGGACTAGAGTAACTAATCACAGATAAATGCTGATGACTATTGACACTTTAAGACTGGTTTCCTCACTGTCAGAAATCGTTGGCGACGATTGGGTTAAAACCGATAAAGCCGACCTGCTAACCTACGGTACAGACTGGACCAAGCAGTTTCCGGTGGCACCTTCTGTCATCGTGATGCCAAAGACAGTTGCTGAAGTTCAAGCCGTGGTGAAGCTGGCGAATGAGACGCCCTTCAAATTGGTTCCCTCCGGGGGTCGCACCGGGCTTAGCGGCGGTGCGGTTGCCACAGATGGCGAGGCGGTTCTGATTCTGGACAGGATGAACCAGATCCTTGACTTCGATGCAGCGGATCGTCAGGTGACCTGTGAAGCGGGCGTTGTAACTGAGCAGCTGCAGCAGTTCGCCCGGAGCCAGGGGTTATTCTATCCTGTAGATTTCGCCTCCTCCGGCTCGAGTCAGCTGGGCGGCAATGTCGCGACTAATGCAGGCGGTATCAAAGTGATTCGCTATGGCATGACCCGCAGCTGGGTGACCGGTATGAAAGTGGTAACTGGCCGTGGGGATTTACTGGATCTGAATCGGGGCCTGACTAAGAACGCGACTGGTTACGATTTTCGGCACTTGTTTATCGGCTCAGAAGGAACTCTCGGAATAATTGTGGAACTGACCATGGCCCTGTCTGCGCCACCGCTGGATCCGGCTGTACTGATTTTGGGCGTCGAGGATATGACTCAAACTATGCCGGTGCTCGAGGCGTTTCAGAAAAAACTTTCACTGACTGCCTTTGAGTTCTTTTCGGAGCAGGCGCTCGGGCACGTCATCGCGGAAAAAAAACTTGCCAGACCCTTTGAGACGATGTCGAACTTTTATGCGCTCATCGAATTCGAACAGCGTGGCGATAAAGATCTAGAAAGCGCCATGGAGCTTTTCCAACATTGCCTAGACCAAGGCTGGATTGTTGATGGCACAGTCAGCCAGAGTCTGACGCAGGCCAAAAGCCTGTGGCGGCTGCGCGAGGATATTTCCGAGACCATTGCCCAATTTACGCCTTACAAAAACGATATAGCCGTGCGTGTGTCTGCGGTGCCGCAGTTCCTGAGGGCTGTTGATAACTTGGTGCGAGAGCAGTATCCGGATTTTGAAATCATATGGTTTGGCCACATTGGTGATGGCAATGTTCACCTTAATATTTTGAAGCCGGAATATCTCGACGCACAGGCTTTCTTTGAACAGTGCGGCGGAGTCTCGAATCAAGTGTTCAGCCTCGTTCAGCAATACGGAGGCAGCATCTCCGCTGAGCATGGGGTCGGTTTGTTAAAAAAGCCCTATCTGAACTATTCCAGAGATCCTCAGGAAATCAACTACATGCGCCTGATCAAAAAGGCGTTTGACCCCAAAGGTGTACTCAATCCCGGTAAAGTTTTCGATTTAGAGGCCTGCAAGAAGATTGGCACGGCCTAATTGCGGGCTAACATGTGAGGAGTTTTTGGTTAACCTACCCGATTAGGCAACATTTTGTCACTAAATTTTGACCAAATCTCGGCAAAATAAGGTTTCCATCTACACGGCAGAGAGCGTATTATTCGAAAGCTGTAGTTTATAGGCATGGCTTTGAGCGCGTGCCGAATTTTTTTGTTTTATGAGTATGAGAAGAGTATGTCTGATTTAGTAGAGGGTACCGTCAAGTGGTTTAACGACGAGAAGGGTTTTGGCTTCATCGAGCAAGAAGGCGGCAAAGATGTATTCGTACACTTCAGCGCCATCAACGGGTCGGGAAGGCGAACGCTTCATGAAGGCCAAAAGGTAACGATGGAAGTTACTCAAGGTCAAAAGGGCCCCCAAGCGGAAAACGTCAATCCGCTCTAGTCGTTCCTTCGATTAGATACTTCGCAAGAGTCCACGAGCAGCTAAAGCTACATCGAATCAGCAGGCGCCAACAGCTTGATTTGATTCATTTGTAAATCTCGCCGCTTGACCAGCTGTGATGACTGGCGTGAGTTCATGGAGAGGTTCACTCCTCTTGAATCTCGTTGCGAATTCGCGCCTGAACAACCGCACGCCTCAGGCAAATGAAGCGGCACGCCGTATCTCCACGCCGCGGGCTGTGCCAAGCATCAAGATATCTGCACCTCTTACCGCGAAGATCCCGTTGGTGACCACTCCGGTGATTTGATTGAGGTCCTGCTCTAGTTTTCTCGGGTCGAGGATTTCAAGGTTGTAGATATCCAGAATCTGATTACCATTGTCCGTCACGCAGCCTTCCCGGTAGACCGGGTCGCCGCCAAGTTTGACTATTTCTCTGCCAACGTAACTCCGCGCCATTGGGACGATCTCAATGGGCAAGGGAAACTCACCTAGCACGCCCACCATTTTAGAGGCATCAGCAATACATACGAATTCCTTCGAGGCAGCCGCGAGTATTTTTTCTCGAGTTAATGCTGCACCGCCACCCTTGATCAGCTGCAGGTGCGCATTGCTTTCGTCAGCTCCGTCCACATAGATCCCAATTCGGCCGGCGCTATTGAGGTCATAAACTGGAATGTTGTGCAACTTGAGGCGCCTAGCCGTTTCCTCGGAGCTGGCAACTGTGCCTTCAAGCCGGTCGCTGATTTTCCCGAGTTCTTCGATAAAGAAGTTGGCGGTAGACCCGGTGCCCACGCCAATAATCATGTTGTCTTCCAACTTACTCTCGACATAATCGAACGCAGCTCTTGCTACCGCTTGTTTGAGCTCATCTTGTGTCATCGTGGCTTCCTTGGGTTCGGGGCGTTAAGTTGAAAACGCGAGGAGCTGACCCATGCGCACGGTTGAATATGACCGCAACGATGGGTTAAGTCGCACGGCGGCGGGTTCAAACAGCACGATTGCTGTCGATCCCAAGCAGAATCTGCCAAGTTCAGCTCCTTTCACCAGCTCAATTGCTGGATCCGTCTCAGAATAATCAATTAGCTGGCGCGAACGCTTCGGCCTCGGACAGACCTTTCCTGACCAGACCGTCTGGATTCCGGCGACAATCATCGCCCCGACCAGCACCACGGCCATCAGGCCCTGATCGGTCTGGAATAGGCACACCAAGCGCTCATTGCGTGCGAACAGTTCGTGAACAGATTCGGCTGTGGCGCGATTCACGGAAAACAGTTTGCCCGGGACATAAATCGTTCGTAGCAGTCTACCTGCAAGTGGCATATGAATCCGATGATAGTCGCGTGGCGCAAGGTAGACGGTGGCGAAGCTGCCACCGACAAAACGATAGGACTCTTCATCAGTCAGCAACTGACTGATGGTATAGTCCTTGCCTTTGGCTTGCAGGATCCTGTCCTCATCAATTAGGCCCAGTTCGCTGATCGCGCCGTCAGCGGGACAAACCACCGCGCCATCAGACTCGTCAATAGGGCGAGTGCCGGGTGCTAACGCTCGGGTAAAGAAAGAATTGAAGCTGTCGAACGCGGCTGGGTCTTGGATTTCAGCTTCTGTCATGTCGACCTTGTAGCGACGAATGAACCAGTCGATCAGCCACTTGCTGGCCCAAGGGCTTTCTGCCAGTCTGCCGGTAAGGCGAGACAGCCCGTGATGTGGCAAAAGATATTGCAGAAAAATAAAAAGACGTGTCAAAACCGATTTCCCAATGCGCTGCTAGGTTTATTCTACTCTTTCTGCTAGCCCGACTGATATACGAAAGCGAAAGTGCGCACTCAGCTGACCCGCATTATCTCGCATTGTTATGATTGGTCTAACAGGTGCGCTTAATAAATGATGCTTTACAACAGACGCGTCATGAAAAGGGCCTTCAAAACAGGTAACATCAGGTCATATGCCAACACTCTTTATGCGCCAGGCGGTCAAGGATTTGGCCTCTGCACTGCTCACAACTAGTTTTGTGCACATAGTGCAATCTTGTTTCATCCCCAAGTCGTTCTCACCGCGTTTTTATGGCGATTATGGGGCGCCCGCTTCGGCAGCATCAGAGAATCATCATGACTGATGAACAGAGCCGCTCCTACTCCCTAGACGACATTGGCTGGAAGGCGGCTTTCCGGCAGCAACTGGCTCTTGAGGAGCTTACCCGATGGCAACCGATGCGGCTGGTTGAGCAAAGTCGTCATGAGGTGACGCTGATTGGGGAAGAGGGTTGCTGCAGATTGGCATTGCTTGCCTCAATGCCACAGATGGTTGTCGGAGACTGGGTGCTCGTAAACAGTGAGGGTGGCTTTGAGCGTCTGCTTGACCGTAGTACCTGCTTTAGGCGCATCGCTGCTGGCCATCAGAAGGAAGAGCAGCTGATTGCGTCAAATGTCGATACTGCCTTTATCGTCTGTTCGCTCAATGATGATTTTAGCCTGAATCGGATCGAACGCTATCTGGCGCTTGTGTATGACGCTGGGGCGGAGCCTGTTGTAGTTCTGACCAAAAGGGATTTATGTGAAGACGTTGATGTATTTTCGGCGCAGCTTAGGCCATTATCGCCAAGCCTCGTCGTGAAAAGCGTAAACTGCCTCGACCCTGAAACTCGCCAGATTCTGTCACCTTGGTGCAAGCAATCCCACACCGTTGTTATGCTGGGCTCTTCCGGAGCCGGCAAATCCACGCTGACAAACACCCTGCTGGGCGAAGAGCGACAGCTTACCGCAGATATACGTGAAGACGATAAAAAAGGCCGTCACACCACCACGGCACGTTCGCTGATACCAATGGCAGGCGGTGCCATGCTGCTGGACACTCCGGGCATGCGCGAACTTCAACTGGCTGATATGGAAGCTGGCATCGCAGTGACTTTTTCCGATATTCATGTCCTTTCGGAACAATGCCGATTCAACGACTGCCGCCATGGCTCTGAACCTGAATGTGCAGTGCAGGCGGCAATTGCTGCAGGTACGCTGGAAGCGCGGCGCCTACAGAATTATGAAAAGCTGATGCGTGAGCAGGAGCAAAATGCAGCTAATCTGGCGCAGAGGCGGGCCAGCAAAAAAAACAACGGGAAGCTTGATAAAAAGGCCGTCAGCCAGTCGGTACGAAATAAACGCGTCTAGCCAAGCGGGAAAAGGCTCAGCACGAGTCGCCGAATGGACAGTACTGTGTCGCTGTACTTGGAATGTCTTTCGATCTTTCGCTTGCAGGCTTTCATCGCGGCTATTCGATGAGCTTGCTAAACTGTTCGCTTAGAGTGATGTCGGAGAAAACATGCATGGATAAATCTAAGAATCTAATCTGGCTTGACCTCGAGATGACTGGGCTGGAGCCAAACATCGACCGCATCATTGAAATCGCAACGCTGGTAACTGATGCCGAGCTTAATATTCTGGCTGAAGGTCCCGTTCTGGCGGTTAAGCAAAGTGATAAAAGCTTGGCGGCTATGGACGATTGGAACCAGCATCATCATGGCAAGTCTGGCCTGATTGATCGCGTCAAGAGCAGTACGCTGGACGAAGCGGTTGCGGCGCAGCAGACTCTTGACTTTTTATCACGTTACTCAGAAAAAAATGCGTCTCCGATGTGTGGCAACAGCATCTGTCAGGATCGGCGGTTTTTGGCAAACTACATGCCCGAGCTGGAGGCGTTCTTTCACTATCGCAACCTGGACGTCAGTTCACTCAACGAGCTGGTCAAGCGTTGGAAGCCTGACATTCAGGCGGGACTGGAAAAAAGAGCAACACATCAGGCTATGGAAGACATCAAGGACTCGGTGAACGAGCTGATATACTACCGGGAACATTTTTTGGCGGTGTAGTTTGCGCTTTAGAGTCCGCATGTTCCATTAGCGCCCAGTCAATATGCTCTCTGACCAACGGACTCGCTGACCCTCTTCTGGCTTGAAGAGCAGCAACCAGTTCTGATGAATACTCTGCGTTCCCCAGGCCGACCGCCAGATTACGTAACCAGCATTCGTAGCCAATTCGCCGGATTGGTGAGCCTTCAGTTCGTTCCAGGAATTCCTGTTCGCTCCACTCAAAAAGATCCAGCAGAGTCGATCGATCTAGAGCGTGTCGGGGCGAATAGTCAGTTTCATTGCTTAATTGGGCAAATTTGTTCCATGGGCAGACAAGTTGACAATCATCGCAGCCGAATATCCTGTTACCGATAGCCCGTCGAAACTTGACGGGGATACTGCTGCGCAGTTCAATGGTGAGATAGGAGATGCAACGTTTCGCATCTAGCTTGTTGGGTGCGATAAAAGCCTTGGTGGGGCACACGTCGAGACAGGCGCGACAGCTCCCGCAATGGCCAGTTTCAGCCTTATCGACAGGCAGGGGCAGATCAGTGAAAAGCTCGCCAAGGAAAAACCAGGAGCCCGCGTGCTTGTTGATCAGCATAGTGTTTTTGCCAATCCAGCCCAGGCCTGACTTTTCCGCTAACGCTCGCTCCAGAACCGGTGCACTGTCGACAAACGCGCGATAGCCAAACTTGCCAACCTCAGACTGAATTTTATCGGCGAGTGTTTGAAGTCGCTTCCGCATGAGTTTATGGTAGTCCCGGCCCCTCGCATAACGCGCAATATAGGCGGTATTTGGCTCAGAAAGCGGAGCGAGTGAGTTTTCTGTAACTTTCGCATAATCCATGCGAACCGAAATTATGCGACAGGTTCCTTCAACCAAACGCTGCGGGTAAAGTCTTTTATCTAGGTTGTTTGCCATGTAGGTCATGTCGCCATGGCAATCTTCCCGAAGCCACTGTCGGTAGCTGTCGTGATAGTTGCCAAGGTCGGTGTCCGTGATGGCGAGCTGTGCGAAGCCAAGCTCATGGCCCCATAACCTAATGGTATCGGCTAGCAGTTTGTAATCATGCTCTGACATATCTTTAAAGCGCACAAAGAATTTCAGCGGCGCGCTCGAGGGTGCTGTCATCCTTGCAAAAGCAGAACCGGACAATTCGTGTATCGGGCACCTCGCCGTAAAAAGGCGCGAGTGGAATCGCGGCCACGCCTTTCTCCTTGGTCAAAGCTCTCACAAAAGTCATGTCATCCTTGTTGCTGATCTCACTGTAATCCATCAGTTGGAAATAGGTACCTTTCGAGGGGGTGAAGCTGAAGCGCGAATCTCGCAGTAGAGCGCAAAAGTAATCGCGTTTCGCCTGATAGAAGCCGGACAGCTCGGATGCGTGTTCAGGGCACTCCTGCATGAAATCGGCAAT
>DORE01000062.1:9624-19145 GCA_003514305.1 Gammaproteobacteria bacterium
AGGGCGGGTCTGGCGATACAGTAGGCAAGCTTCCAGCCAGTGGCGTGATAGGTCTTACCAAATGAAAACACGGCGAAGCTTCTTTCTTTGAGAATTGGATGACCAAGTACGCTCACGTGCGGCTCGTCGTCAAACACCATGTGTTCATAAACCTCGTCTGAAAGCACCTGAACTTCTGTGTCCTTGATGATTTCCGCAAGCGAGTCAAGATCGCTCTGCGTAAGCGTCGCACCGCAAGGATTATTGGGGGTGTTGATGATAATGAGCCGGGTTTGGGGTGTCATTGTGTCCGCAACACGGTTCCAGTCAATCGAATAGTCCGGGAATTGCAGCGGTATCCGCGCGGGCTTGCCGCCCGCCATCAGGATGGCAGGTTCATAGGAATCATACGCCGGATCAAAAATAATGACTTCGTCGCCGGCCTGAACGGTAGCCTGCACGGCATCAAACAGCGCTTCGGTTGCACCTGAGGTCACGGTGACCTCAGTCTCATGATCTGCGGCAAAGCCATAAAGCGTATTCACTTTATGGCTGATTGCTTGACGCAAAGCAGGTATGCCGGCCATGGGAGGGTACTGATTTCTTCGATCGTTAAGATAGTGAGACGCCAGATCTTTCAATCGCTCTGGGCAATCAAAATCTGGAAACCCTTGAGAAAGATTTATGGCATGATGGTCTTGAGCCATTTTTGACATGACCGTAAAGATTGTGGTGCCAGCGTTCGGTAATTTACTTTGCACAGCGAATCCCCTATGGTGCGTGTCTTCGAGCCTGCAGTATGGCCTCGTAAAGGTTCTATTCTAACCGAATATGGCCCGCGCAGAGTATGTGTTAACAGAGTGAATAGATGCGCTTTCAGTCGCAGTTTGATTGGCAGCATTCGCACACGCTGGGCAACAACGATTACTCAAACAGTCTTCCGAAGGTGAATCATGTCTATCCATCAAGATCTGCGGGAACCGCGGCAAACCTCAACCCGACCCACTTTGGGTCCTTCTGGTACCGGCTCCCTGCCCCTACTTAATCTCACGTCTGGTCGCGAGGCCGTGCTGGAGTACTTTGAGAATACCTGGGCGTTGACCGAACAGCTGTTTTCTAGTTTGGCCAGTGATGAAGCCTACTATGTCAGGCCTTATCATAAAACACGCCATCCACTGATTTTTTATTACGCCCATCCAGTGTGCTTTTACGTTAACAAAATGCTAGTGAGCGGCTTGATTGACAAGCCGGTGAAACAGGAGTTCGAGCTGCTGTTTGAAACTGGCGTTGATGAAATGAACTGGGACGATTTGCATGATGGCGAGCAGGATATCTGGCCGGAACTGTGTCAGGTGAGACAATATCGGAGTGCGGTTTATGAACTGGTGCGACATGTCATCCGAAATCACCCCTCGCTGGACGAGCCGATCACTATGGCCTCGCCAGCATGGTCATTGGCTATGGGCTTTGAACATGAGCGGATTCATCTGGAGACCTCCTCAGTGCTCATTCGTGAGCTGCCACTGGAATACGTCAAGGAGCCAGACATCTGGCCGGACTGGTTAACCGCTCCGACAGCGCAGAACTATGACCCTATTGAGGGCTCTGATTACCCACGCAACGAATTGCTCGAGGTTGAACCTACCCGCGTAAGTCTCGGTAAGCCGAACGGTTGGCCAACCTTCGGCTGGGACAACGAGTATGGACAAGATCAGCGTGAAGTGAATCCTTTCATGGCCAGTAAGTATCTCATAAGCAACGGTGAGTACTTCCGGTTCGTCACAGCTGGGGGCTATGAGCAATGTCGCTATTGGTCTGAATCCGGTTGGGGATGGCGTCAATTCAGAAATGCGAAGTGGCCAACTTTCTGGGTGCAGGATGGCCCTGCCGGGTCTCATCGCTATAAATTGCGCACTACCTTCAGCGAGATACCCATGCAATGGAGCTGGCCGGCTATCGTCAATTACTACGAGGCAAAGGCATACTGTTCCTGGCTCACAGAGCAGGACGAGGTCAAGGTGCCCTATCGACTGTTACAGGAAAGCGAGCATCTAGCGATTCGAGACTCGGCACTGAGTGTTGCTATCGAATGGGAGACCGGCGCGACAGAGCGGATTGAACTCGACGGGGTGATGGTTCAAAGCCGAAGTCCTGCTGTCAATCATAACCTGTGTTTTGGCAGTGAGGGTGCTGTTGACGCGCTCGATTCCAATGAACGGGGGTTTCACGATACTTTTGGAAATGTTTGGCAGTGGTGCGAAGACCCTTTTCACCCCCTGCCGGAATTTAAAATTCACCCCCTTTACACTGATTTCAGCACACCTTGCTTTGACGGAGAGCACCAGATGATTCTGGGTGGCTCGTTCATCAGCACGGGTGATGAGGCCAGCATCTGGTCACGGTTTCATTTCCGGCCCCATTTCTTTCAGCACGCCGGTTTCAGAGTTGTTAGCAACACCGGCGCTGAGGAAAAGAAAGGGGACAAGTATGATACCGATGAGCTTGTGAATCAGTATCTGCTGTTCCACTATGGCTCCCAGGCGGATCAGCAAGATGAGGTGCTAGCGACGCGTATTGAATTTCCGTCAGCGGTGAACCTCATTGATCGCACCGTAGAGCTCATGAACCAGTTTGCGCAAAAGAAGATTAAGGCGCTGGATCTTGGCTGCGCGGTGGGCCGCTCCACCTTTGAGCTGGCAAGGACTTTTGACTCAGTAGTTGGAGTTGATTACAGCGATGCCTTTATTTGCGCCGCTGAACATTTGCGGCAACAGCAGACTTTGGAATACCGCCGATGGGACACCGGCGCTCATTACACGACACTCAGTGTGACTATCGATGCCGAAATCGATCGAGAGCGAATCGGATTTGTGCAGGGTGACGGGGCCAGCCTTGCTAGCGTGCCTATGGCACAGAATGAGAATTTCGATGCGATTTTGCTGAGTAATCTGCTGTGCCGTCTGTCGGCGCCTCTTCAGTGCTTACAGCAATTTACTGACTCAGATCGCTACATGAAATCCGGCGGTATTTTGGTTATTAGTTCCCCCAATACCTGGATGGCTCAGTACACAGATCCGGCGCATTTTCTGGATGGTTCTGACAGTGCAGCGACTCTTGCAGCCCTCGGGCAGTGCCTCCCCGGCTTTGAATTAATACACGAAGAAGATCTTCCCTTCATGATCCGTGAGCACCGAAGGAAATATGAGTTTATCGTCGCGCAGGTTTCGGTGTGGCGAAAGCTTTAGGGAAAGCCCAAGTGAACCACTCCGTTTAGCAATTTATGATGCCAGATCTAAAAAGGGTCGATTTGCAGCCCCTCTGCTTCTGCCGATCTGGGCCACGGGTCTGCTGCGGTACTCGCTAGCTTCCAGACTGTAACCATTCATTCAAACTAATTATGTCCTCTGGCGTAAGAATGCCGGCAACTTGTTTGAGAACCAGCGTGTCCAGCACATAATTGAATCGGGCTTCGGCATATTGTCTGAGAGCGCGGTACAGGTTTTCTCGGGCTCGCAAAACCTCAACAATGTTTCGGGTGCCAACCTCAGCACCTAGTTCGGTCGCGTCCAAGGCCAACTGCGCTGAATCGATAGACTGTTGTCGCTGTGCGATCACCAAAACATCGGTGTTAACACGTCGGTAGGCATTGCGAATATTCTGGGTCAGCTGACGCCTCGTCAGTTCAAGCGACTCTTGCGCAGCAACAAGACTTTCTTCGGCCTGCCGTCGCCGTGAGCTCACCGCGCCACCACTAAATATGGGAATATTGATGCTAAGTGCCAGTGATGTTCTGTCGAACGCCCCGCCGCCAATCTGAATGCCCTGGCTGACAATCGGAGCGGTTACGTTATGGCCATATTGCCCCAGGAAGTCCACCGTAGGCAGTCGATCTGCTTTTCGGGCGCGCAAATTTTTGCGCGAGGCTTCAAGATTGTATCTGGCTGCAGCGATGGCCAGGCTGTTTTCTTCGGCCTGGTCTTCCCATTCGATTAGTCTGCCGTCGACCTCCAGAATTGGAAAGTCAGCACGTAATTCGTCAATGTCGCCGTGCGGCTGTCCAGTAATTGCCTCAAGCGCTTCAAATCGGGCTCTCAGCAGGTCTCGCTGCAAGATCGTAGTGTTTCGAGCGAGGTCATAAGCGGCCTGGCTGTCGAATACATCAGTGACCGCGACCAGGCCAACCTCTTCCCGTTGCCTGGTTTGTTCAAGCGATCTCAACGCGGCCTCTTCCTCCTGTAGGTTAGTTGTGAGCAGCTCCTGAGCTCGCAGCACATCGAAATAGGCCATGGCTACACGCATGATCAAGTCTTGCTCCTGCGCGGCAAGACTGACCGCCGCCGCGCGGTCGCTGGCTTTAGCGCTTTGGAAGTTATACCAGCTGGCGAGGTTCAGAACACTTTGGCTAAGGTTCACCCCCCACCCGTGATTATTCAAGCCATTCCCGTAACTATGGCGCGGCTGCGCCAGTACGCTCGAGAGTGAGCCGGTTAGTGGGTCGGGAAGGGTTCGGAAGACATCATTAGCTGGACCGGAAGTCACACGAGACGTGCTGCCGCCGGCACCGAAGCTAGGTAACAGCGCGGAACGACTTTGGATGAGATTCTCGCGGTTTGCCCGATATTGAGCCTCGGCCTGCTTCAGTGTGGGATCATTTTCTAGAGCTAACTCGAGGATCGTGTAGAGATCCTGCGGGTAGGCAAATGAGCAGAGCATACTGCCGAAAAAAATCAGTCCAAGGTTCTTGGTGAATCGTTTCATATAATTGACCTTATACGTTTAAAAGCGACAGCCCATGGTAATTTGGGCCTGATGAAAGCGGTTTATTTGATATTGCACTTGTCGACGATACAAGATTCTTCATACTGTAACTAAAAGTGACAACATTGGTGTCATCAATGCGGTGGACGGTGGTGTTTTTACTGTGAATTACCTC
Source organism: Gammaproteobacteria bacterium (assembly GCA_003514305.1). GTDB lineage: Bacteria > Pseudomonadota > Gammaproteobacteria > Pseudomonadales > Pseudohongiellaceae > UBA9145. The sequence continues at coordinate 14,537 of DORE01000062.1, forward strand.
AGTTGCAACCCGTCTTCAGTCTGTAAGGAGCCAAGATCGTTTCCGGCTGCCGCAAATTTCCGTTCCGGAGAGCTGAGGCATGACGAAAGCATCGATTTTGCGACTGGACAGTTCGCTCCGATTCGCCCCAAGCTTGAACATATCGTAGGAAAATCAGGCTTCTTGATTCCAGCGGCTAACGGCACTGACCCCACGCCGGGGAATAATACGTCAGAGGCGGCAGGGCCGATCTCAAGGTGCTGATGCAGCAGATATAAATCAGGCTACTTGAGAAGGTATAGCCGTAATGGCGAGGAGTATTAGGATCGAGTTCGTAAGTTGTTTCTCAAAATTTCGCTATTTTGGGCGGGATGATTATGCATAGATTTTGGCGTTCCAGTGCAGATAATCAATCATAGCTTGCAAGCAAGATTCCGCTAGTCTGGTTGATCGTAACGGCGACCAACCAAAAATCGGATCGGGAGTTGCGGCTGTATCTTTGAACGGCATTTCCAGCGTCATCGCCAGACAGTCGTAAAGCATGGCTGTCTGAGTAGTGCTCATGCTCATATTTGCTTCACCTGGATTCTTCACCGGATAACCAAATTCAGTCTGGAAATCCGGATTCAATGTGGCAAGCTGTCCTCGGTAATAATCAAGTTGTGACTGATGAGTTGGAGTCCAGCTGGACAGGCCTTCAGTGCCAGCGATAAAACAGTAAGGCAGTGACTCATCGCCATGAATGTCTAAGAAAAAGTCTACGCCAGTCCGCATCATCGCCTGTTTAGCAAGAAATACTTCCGGTGCCGATTCAATGGTGGGATTCACCCATTCCCTGTTGAGGTTGCGTCCGACAGCGTTCGTTCGAAGATGCCCACGCCGGCTGCCGTCGGGATTCATGTTAGGAATCAGGTAGAGATCGCACGTCTTAAGAATTTCCCGGGTTAGGCTGTCTTGAACGTCCAGCAGCTTTCTGATGGCGCCCTCCATCCACCACTCTGCCATGGTTTCACCCGGATGTTGCCGTGCTATAAACCAGCACTGCTTTCTGTCGTCTTGTTCGCTGGCGTCAGACTTCGCGCTGAAGCGCAGTAGATCGAGGTCCTGTCCGTCTAGCGTTTGTCCAAGGAGTTGATGTGAACAGTGATCAACAGTCTGAGCCTCGGCGATGAGTCCATGATGTCGGTCCATGGAATAGGGGGCGAAGTATGCGAAGTAAACAGAGTCGTGCTCGGAGACAAAATCAACGGACAGCACTCCATCGATCAGGTTTGTGTCGTGCCGCATCCAGCATTCGCGATCATAAGAGTAGCAAATGCGATAATTACGAAAGCCATCAGGGTAGGCAGCGCGGGCTGCATTCAGAATTCTAATTTGACATACTTTATCTTTCGCCCCGCTTAGACGAAAGTAGAACCATTGGAAAAAGTTAGAACTCTGGTCCGATCTGATTTCCAGACATATCTCCTCAGCGCTGCTCCCTGTTAGCACGATGATGTTGCCGCCATCAAATTCTTGGGTTATCTGCATCTTGTATTCATCTCCTATCTGGCAGTTTACTTTTTTATCGACATTATCTATGAAATGACTTCGTAATTCACATTCTGTTATCATTGAAAGTCTTTGCATCTAGCCTGCCCAACAATCACGCGAAAAGCGTCACCTGAAACAGTTTTCAGAACAGGAGCGCGTTGGAACGCGCTGGGTTTGGTCAGCACATCAGAAATAAACTTAGGCTTTTCGATACCAGTCATGACCGCAATGACAGATAATTTAAACGTACAGTCCAATAATCCATTAATTACACCGCAAATGCTCAAAGCTGAGCTGCCGCTGGTGGGCGATGCCTTGGACACCGTGCAAGAGGCTCGGCAGACCATCTTTGATATCCTCGATCGAAAAGACCACCGCCTGTTTGTCGTGGTCGGCCCCTGTTCCATTCATGATCCTAAGGCCGCGATCGATTACGCGCAGAAATTAAAAGTGCTGGTACCGAAGCTCGCTGACACTATATATCTCGTGATGCGTGTCTATTTTGAAAAGCCAAGAACATCTATCGGATGGAAAGGTCTGATCAACGACCCATACCTTGATGATTCGTTCAAAATTGAAGAGGGGTTGAGAATTGGACGCAGATTGCTTTTGGATATTGCTAATATTGGGCTGCCTACCTCGACGGAGGCACTCGATCCAATTTCACCGCAGTACTTGCAAGATCTGATTGCTTGGTCGGCAATTGGTGCGCGCACCACTGAATCTCAAACCCACCGGGAGATGTCTTCTGGCTTGTCTTCCCCGGTCGGCTTCAAGAATGGAACAGATGGTGGTCTCATGGTGGCGATTAATGCTATGCAGTCCGTGTCAAGCCCTCACCGCTTTCTGGGTATCAACAGCGACGGCCAGGTATCCGTTGTGACTACCAGTGGCAACCCTTACGCACACATGGTTTTGCGCGGTGGTAGTCAAGGACCAAATTTTGAAAGTGCTCACGTTGCACAGTGCGAAGAGGCCCTGGAGCGGGGGGGTGTGAGTCAGAACATAATGATCGACTGTAGCCATGCCAACTCCGGCAAAAACCCCGACCGACAGCCCTTGGTACTGAAGGATATGACGCGCCAGATTCTGGAGGGAAACCGCTCGATTATTGGCGCTATGCTTGAAAGCAATATTCACCATGGCAATCAGTCAATACCTGCCGATCTAAGCGAGCTAAAGTACGGTGTTTCCGTAACTGACGCCTGTATGAATTGGGATACGACAGAAAGCGCGCTGATCGAGATGGCCGACAGCTTGCGACCGGTATTACCAAAAAGGTTGTAATCGAATTTCTTTTCGTCGGGCTTTCAGAGCCACCCGCCTCGCTGAACTAAATCAGGCTTTGGTTAAACTGCTCGGATTTTTACCTAGCGAGCTGGAATTTCAATCGGTGCTAGCGCTTGTCTAGATTTTTCGGCGTATAAGTCGCGCGGTGGGCCAACAGCTGCTCGCTTGACTCACGAATAAAAAGTGCCCCAGACACTCCTAAATTATTCAGTGGATATAGGTTTACCCGAACGTGTTTATGCTGAGCTTGCATAGGCCACGGCCAGTTGCTCTCTCTCTCGCCGACCAAGAGATTTCCATTTTTGGACGAAGGGGTTGTCTAGCAAGGTTTGCATATAGGTGTGCGCGTCTGCGCTCAGTTCGGCGCTGTAAGCCTCGAAGCTGATTGCCACTGAGGCGAACATGCAGTCGGAAATAGAAAATCGGCCGAAAAGGTAGTTGCCATTTTCTCCGTAGCGGCGACGTATATGACTCCAGATGGCGTCGATGCGCGCAATTTCGTTAACCAGTTTGTCGGAGGGGGCCATTCGGTAACTGGCTTTACAGTTCATTGGCCATTCTTCCTTCAGTTGGTGAAACTCAGAGTGTATCTCTGCGCTGATAGAGCGCGCGCTGGCTTTATGCTTTGGATTCGCCGGCCAACCAGAGCCTCCAAGAAATCGTTCCGAGATATATTCGCAGATCGCCATAGAGTCCCAAACAGTAATGTCTTTATGAAGTAGAACTGGCACTTTTAATGAAGGTGAATAAGGGCCAAGCTTCTCGGCTGTGTTATCTTGGTACAGCGCAATCTGAATTTCTTCAAACCCGACATCAAACATTTTAAGTAGCAGCCACGGGCAAAGAGACCAGGAAGAATAGTTTTTATCGCCAATGACGAGTCGCAAGTCTTTCATTATATTTTCTCCATCCACAGCCCTAAACTGATCGATTTATTCTTCTTTTGATTCGGTGAGAAATTGTTGGCTATTATCAATCAGGCGAACAATTACCCTTCGATCAAAGAAATCGGTTTCCAAGCTCTGGGTATCATGTAGAGGTCTAGATTCGCCATAGCCAACGGTCGTAATACCGGCACTTTCAAGACCTAGATCTTCAATGAATGACTTGACGCTGGCGGCTCTTATTTCTGACAGTCTCAGATTAGCGTCAGCATCCCCGTTCCGATCGGCATATCCGTAAATCTCAATGGCTCCCGTTGTCAGTTGGTCGGCGATAGACGCCATCGCGGTAAGCTGTGGCCGATAATGAGGCTCTACCGTACTCGACCCGGTGCGGAAATGAAGAGAAATTTCAGATTTGCTAAATGGGTTCGCTTCAGATGGGCTGTTTAAAAAAGTGGGCAGAACTTGTGTTGGTGCATCGCGGAGCCTCGCGAGTTCATCTTTCGCGGATTGATTTTTTAGCTGCAGCGCAGCGAGCTCGGCTTTGGCCTGCGTCGCGTCGAGCTTGACTGAAATCCATGCCGCTTCAATTTCCCGATATTCTCGCTTGGTAATCCAGCTGTCGCCGATAAATATGCCGAGCGCGGCGCCAACAACGGCGCCGGGTGGGCCACCGGCTGCAGCCCCAATAAGAGCCCCACTCATGAGACCAACAGTCTCCTCCTTATTTGGTTGCTGATAGAGGTCGGAAGCTGCGTTGGCAGCGCTGGATAGCGTGCCGCCAAGCACTGTCATTGCGAGTGTGGTCACGAGGGGACCTGGGCGATGCTTCATGTTAGAAATCCTCAATTTTTGTGGTTAGAACTACGAACCGGAAACAAAATCGAAAGTTTCAGCGCGTGCAGCAAGCTTTATGGTAAGAA
>DORE01000062.1:19481-26421 GCA_003514305.1 Gammaproteobacteria bacterium
CGCCACGCTGGCTAGTTCTGTAAGGATATTAAACACAAGTTTTCTTACCAACCGGGGGAGGTTTTGAGGCTATGTAGTGATTAAATATGGCAGAATGATGGCAAAGTAATCTAAGGCAGAATCAATTCTCTGTTTCTGGGGTCGAATGCAGTATAGTCGCCGCCTTTGCGACGGAAATTGGCGTAAAAATTTGCGAATATCGGATTTAGTCAACTAACCAGCCAAAAGGTTATAAGATCAATATGAGCCGAAGAATTGCTATCGTTGAAGACGAAGCGGCTATCCGCGAAAATTACGCTGATGTGCTGCGCAAGCAGGGGTACGAAGTCCAGACATATGCCAACCGGAAGGATGCGATGGCCGCTTTCGATATTCGTTTGCCCAATCTGGCCATCATTGACATTGGCTTGGAAAATGAGATCGATGGAGGCTTTGTGCTTTGCCAAGCTCTCCGCTCGTTGTCCGATACGTTACCAATTATCTTTTTGACTGCGCGTGATAACGATTTCGATACCGTCTCTGGGTTGCGCATGGGCGCGGACGATTATCTCACCAAAGACATCAGCCTGCCGCATTTGACCGCGCGGATCGCCGCGCTGTTCCGGCGGCTTGATGTAATTGATCAGCCGACATCGCCTGAAAATTTGCTGGAACGGGGTAAGTTGTCTCTCGATATCGGCCGGCTAACCGTGCAATGGGAAGAGCATCCGGTGCCATTAACTGTGACAGAATTCTGGATGGTTCATGCGTTGGCTAAATTCCCGGGACACGTGAAAAGCCGGCAGGTTCTGATGCAGGAATCAAAAATTTTTGTGGATGGCAGCACGATTACTTCTCACGTCAAACGGATTCGGAAAAAATTTGTCCAGCTCGACAGAGCATTCGACTGTATTGAAACAGTATACGGAATGGGCTATCGGTGGAACGTAGAAACGGCCCCGTCAGAGCAGTGCGCCTAAGGGCACCAAATAAGTGCTCATCACCGGTAGATAGTCTATGTCCTTTGCCCTGAAAAATCCTTTCGGTATTCGCTCCAAACTGGTTTTCCTTTCAAGCTTTTTGCTTGTCATCCCCTGGCTAGGTTACCAATACATCCTGGCAATGGAGGATTACCTCCGTCGCGGTCAAGAGCAAACAGTCCTCGGTACAGCCCAGGCGCTGGCTACCGCTCTTAACGAACGGCCTGAGTTATTCAACGAGGGCAGCTACAGTCCGGTAACTCGTAGTGAAGACTTGTACGTATATCCAATCTATTCTCCTCTGTCTCTGGTTGATTCCTCTCTAAATGATTGGGGAGCCTATCAGCAGTATGAGGTTCTCCATGACAACCGTGACTTTCTGGCAACAGCGTTGAACCCTGCTCGTCTATATGTTGGCGATGATTCGCTGCGGTTTAAGAGCATGTTGGGCGAATACAACGGCAATCTATACGCGTATTTCAAGGTGACCGACGACGAAGTGATTTATCGCAACCAGGATGCTTTGACAGTCTATCGGTCTGATTTTCTGCAAATATCCATGCTCTCTAAGGAGGGCAATGACGTGACAAGATATGTCATTGCGCCCTATCAGGCGGAGCCGATTTATCCCTTTCGGGTCGAGGAAGATTATTCAAATCCCGTCTACGAGGAGCGGATCACTGGGCAGTGGTATGACGCTAGTGACGGCTATGTGGTTGAGCTTCGGATACCGATGGAGATGCTTGGTGACCGCTTAGGCTTTGCCGTATTCGACGTTGACGACCCGGAGTCCCGCAACGTTAGTACCGTTGTTGCGACCTACCGGGCTGATGATGCGGAGCGACTCGGGTCTCTGCGCTTACCGACACCGGAGATTGATCGCATTGTGGCAGGTATGGGCTACAACAACTCTCGTATCCAGATTGTCGATCGAACTGGCCGGGTGTTACTCACTGCAGGAGACATTCAGTCCGCCACGGGCATTCAACTGGCGCCGATTGCTGAGGGTGAGAGGGACAATAAATACTGGTTGTTTCTTCAAGATAATATTCTTGACCCGCTTTATTACCAGATCCTGACCAAGCCAAGTTTTGATTTTATTGATGAATTGTATTCAGAGGTTACACGGGAAGGCGCTCACATTACTTCTGCCTTGAGGGGGACTCCGCTGACCCAGTTCCGTACTTTATCTGACTCTCAGACCAGGTTGCTGGAAGCGGCTCATCCGATCATGGCGAATAAAGAAGTCATGGGCGCGGTGGTGGTCGACCAGAATATGAATGGTTTGCGAACTTTTCGTAATGAAGCATTGGAGCAGCTATTCAACACGCTTATTGCAGTGGTGCTAATCGTCGTGCTCGGGCTTTTTTTCTTTGCCTCACGAATTTCGACTCGTATTCTCGGGCTAAGAAATCAAGCAGAGGCGATTATTGACGACGCCGGTCGAGTGCAGAACACGATTATGCCGTCGCGGAACTCTGATGAAATTGGTGACTTATCCCGCAGTTTTTCAAGCATTGTTGAACGTTTATCGCAGTACACCAATTATCTCGAGAACATGTCATCTAGACTGTCCCATGAGCTTCGTACGCCGGTCACTGTAGTGCGCTCTTCCATCGAAAATCTTGGCCTGACTGAAAAGAGTGAGGAGTCTGCCGTTTACATCCAGCGAGCAGAAGAAGGTATTAGCCGCCTGAACCTGATCCTAACGAACATGAGCGAGGCCACACGACTTGAGCAGATGCTGCAGACGTCAGAAAAAGAAAAGATTGATTTGGTGAAGGTTATAGGTGGTTGCGTTGAGGGTTATAAGCTGGCGTATCCTGAGGCACGTTTTGAGCTTGATGCGCCTGAAAACGCTATTCATGTGTCCGGGGTTCCTGAATATATCGCTCAGCTTTTGGATAAACTAATAGCAAATGCGGTCGAGTTTACTTATCCAGACCAACCGATTCTGGTTCACTACCGAGCGCTTCGGGATCATGCGGTTATTAGGGTAAGCAATGCCGGGCCTTCACTGCCGGAAGAAATGAAGGACAGATTATTCGACTCGATGATTTCCGTGCGAACGCAAGAAAAACAGCGCCAGCCTCATCTTGGCATGGGGCTGCATATTGCCAGGCTAATTACAGATTTCCATGGCGGCCAGATTCGTGCTGAGAACCGGCAGGATCAAGAAGGAGCCATTATTACGGTTGTGATCCCGCTGTTTTACAAATAAGTCGCTCAGCTCTTTTGGTTTGTCGTTTGAGTGCCGTTGAAGTAGATGGGAGTGTTTTCTCTCACGACAGGAAAATTTGATGCCCTGGCATGGCATGTATCCAGAACAATTGGGCGCTTATCTTGCGCTAGCTTTTCTAAAGTATCGGACTCCAGCTTTCGTTTGCTTCTGATGGGCCAGATGCTTTGCATAGCCAGTGTTGCCATGGGAAACAGCAGCTCAGTCAAGTGCGTGCAGCCTTACGTGCCGCCTACTTTCATGCGAATCGCTTTGCGCCAGCCCGGACCATTCTGGTGCCTATTAGCTTTTGTAATTGGGCGCAATCGCAGGACACATCTCAAATGGACTTAGCTCCGTGGCGGTAAAAATACCCTGAATCACGAAACTTTTTTCAATGGTGACGCGCAACAGCATTTCATGCATTGGCTCTCCGATTGGCAGTTTGCCCCACCACTTGTTTTTGAACTAATAGGTCTTAGTGTGGGTCATGACCGCTTCGATATATCAATGACCGTCTTCGCGTTCACAGCCGCGATAATCGATGGCGCTGGTGTGAACATGTTTACGACGTGAAGTCTCTGAGAAGGACATGGCTATACCCTGACGGTGATGACAACTGTTACGGTGTTATTCAGCTGAGTTTGCGGGTTTTCCGACTTTCGGATCTGAGAGAAAGCTAAATAACAAATTAGCATATAGCACTGTGTGATCTCCTTCGTTCAATCCGGCATAATTAGAAAGTAGACCAAACAAGACAAACAAATGGCAGATGCCTATGAATTCACGATTCAAGGAGAGAGTATGACTACTGCAACGGCGCGCCACATTCTAGTGGACACAGAGGCCCAATGCCTTGAGCTCAAAGAAAAGATCGAAAACGGCGAGGACTTCGCGGACATAGCCAAGCAGTTCTCCAGCTGTCCCTCAAAAGGTCAGGGCGGAGATCTCGGCCAGTTTGGACCCGGCATGATGGTAAAAGAGTTCGATGAAGTGGTTTTCAGCGCGGAAGTGAATTCACTGCAGGGCCCGGTAAAAACACAATTCGGCTATCACCTGCTTGAAGTTACCAGTCGCAGTTAGTGCTTCATGCACATTCTTTTTCTTTGTACGGATAACTCTTGTCGGTCGCAAATGGCAGAAGGTTGGGCGCGTGCTTTCGCGGCGCAGCACGATTCGGGCTCTTTCATCTTTTCTTCAGCCGGACTGGAAGCGCATGGACTTGATTCGCGGGCTGTTGCTGTGATGGAACAGAACGGGATCGATATCAGCGCGCACACTTCTGACGTGCTTACAGACCACATGCTGTCACAAGCTGATTTAATTGTCTCGTTGAGCTTGTACGCGGATGCCAACTGTCCTTTGCTGCCAGCGGGGACCGCAAAGCGCCAATTGACTTTTGCTGATCCAGGGCAGGTGACGGGAACGGATGCTGTGATCAGCGCGCAATTTCAGTCCGTTTGTTGCGAGATTCGCGACGCCGTCGAGATCCTCATTCAAGAACTCAGCGCAGGCCAGGAAGCGTCGGTTGGGCAGGCCGAAGGCGAGCGATCGTTTCACCAAAGCGATGTGGATATCCTAAATCACTCTTCGATTTACAAAGGCTTCTTGAAGGTCGATCGGCTACATCTGAAACATCAATTATTCGAGGGTGGTTGGAGTGAGCGTCTAGAGCGTGAGCTCTTGATCAAGGAACAGGCTGTTGGAGTCCTGTTGATTGATCCGAAGACTGATCAGGTGGTTATGGTGCGTCAGTTTAGAGTAGGGATGCTCTGGCAGCTCGAATCTCCATGGCCGCTGGAATTGGTGGCGGGGATCGTAGACACAGATGAGACCCTTGAGACCGTTGCCTTGAGGGAAACTCAAGAGGAAACCGGGCTAGCCGCAAGCGGGCTGACCAAAATCTGTGAATACTTCAATAGTCCGGGCGTCTCAACCGAAAAGGTTACTCTGTTCTGCGCGAAAGTAGACGCTCATGCTGCGAGCGGTATTCATGGTCTCGAGTATGAGCATGAGGACATTAAAGTTATCGTTATCCCGCGTGAAAGAGCGCTGAAAGGGGTAAGATCGGGTACGATCAACAATGCGATGTCAGTGATTGCGCTGCAGTGGCTAGAACTCAATCAGAAAACTCTCTATAAATTATGGTCTTAGCGACTTGCGTGTCATAGCGATGGGGATATTCCCAATGACAAACCCTACTTATTGGTTAAAATATGACGCACTCGGCTGCAAACGGCAAAGCGCAGTGTTAGATTTATCTTACTGTCAGTAGGCGATTAAGTTAATTTCTTGAATTCGTCATAGCCAAGTTGCAGCACTAGCGCCCTTCGGGTCGTCGTGCTAAGCCCTGAGAACTGGCAAGTACTGCCCAAGATTTTTGCGCGGCCAGATAAATCGTAAAACGTTATACAAAGAATCAATGCCAAAATCCGTTTACAGTGTTGACCTAATTCGGCAGATGGCCGAGTGTGACGCTAATTATATTCGCTTACTGAAATTAGTCCCGGAGCTGAGTGCGTACCTTGACCGCTCGTTTGCAGATATTTCCCCTCCGGGAGGTCATCAAATTAGGGCAGCCCTTGCAGAAGAGCCTGAGAAAGCGCTAGAGGGTCGGATTACCCGTTTTTGCCTTGAAGATTTTGACGAAGTGAATGAACCTGTGACAGTGGAGATTAAGATTCTTGAGGCGTTCAAATACACCAGTACTCTGGAAATTGTGCAGAAACCTGAGTTAACGCAGCAGATGACAAACCCGTCTATGTTGGTGCGCGTCTACCATGACGCTAGCACCGCGGAAGTGATTTCATTTCAGGGTCACCGTAAGCTCAAGCCCCGCTATGCCAGACCGAATCCTGATATGTATCACGTTGATGAAAAGATGCAGGTAAACCAGTTTTTGGGCGAGTGGTTGACACACTGCCTGAGAGCGGGCATTAGTGAGAAAGCGCCCAATCTCTCGTTTTCTTCTGCGGGTCTGTGAATTACCAGGTGGCTAAAGGTCGCAAACGTCCAATTCGCATCGTTCAGATTACAGACACTCATCTATACAGTCGGGAGTCTGGCACGTTGCTCAAAATGAACACCACGCACAGCTTTAAAGAAGTGCTTGAGTTAGTTCGGCTGCATGAGGGCTCGCTTGACCTGATATTGGCTACCGGAGATATAGCGCAAGATGCTTCAGCAGCAGCCTATGAATTCTTCACGTCCAGCATTGATGCGATGAAAGTGCCTTTTTTATGGGTGCCTGGTAACCATGATAACGCGCTCGTCATGCAGGCTCTGGCTAAAGGAACGTCAGCGGCACACAAGGAGATGAGGCTGAGTAACTGGTTGATTATCATGCTCAATACGAGCGTGGTTGGGCAGGTACATGGCGTTCTAACAGCCGAGGAGTTGGCATTTCTCAGTGCCCAGCTTGAGGGATCGGAGCTTAGCCGCTCAGTGGATCATGTGTTGGTTGGAATGCATCATAATCCTATTGAGGGAACAGCCGGCTGGATGAAAGACATTGGTCTGCAAAACCCTCATAGTTTCTGGGATATAGTCAAAAAATCCAGTAAGTTCAGAGCAGTAGTCTATGGTCATATTCATCAGGAGCTTGACTTAATGTATGAGGGCATCAGATGTCTATGTACTCCCTCGACTTGTATTCAATTCAAACCCCATGTTGTTGATTTTGCGCTGGACCAGATGAACCCCGGATATCGAAGTTTGGTGCTTCACTCAGACGGCTCCATCGAAACGCGGGTCTTTCGCGTCG
>DORE01000181.1 GCA_003514305.1 Gammaproteobacteria bacterium
AAATCAGTGAGAAATTTGATCAGCAGTGTGGCGGTGCGATTTTTTTCAATACGGAGGAATGTTGGAGTCATCAGCGTTTTTTTAACCCGACGGAGATATCCAACAGCAAGATCCGCTGCATGATAACAAAGCGTATTAAGCTCATCCTGACTAAGCGCATGTAAGGAGTCTTTCGTACCAAGCTGACTGAATATATATTCCAGCGCATGATGAAGAGCGTTGCCTCGCACGGCGGCACTGAGGCCAAGTTCAAATTTTGTCAATGGGGAGACATTTAGCCGATGCTTTGCGAAGGCTTTAAATGGGCAACTGGACTGGTCGCTCAGAACCTGATGCCCGCCAACGGCCTGTGGGAGAGGACTGATGGCTACCTGCGAGTCGTCGGGGTTATTGACGATGAGCTGCTTGCCATAATAATGATGCCCGTAAATAGATTGTAGCGATACGGTAGGACTAGGTTTCGGACACTCTTGGATAAAATCTTTGACGAAGCTGGATGGCCTGATTTTCTGACCATCATCAAGGTTGTGATGGCTGCTCATCAAGGTTTGCCTCACTGATCGACTCAACGCGGTGAAAGTCGCCGCAGCACGAGCGTACTGAGCCGAACCATGACTACCTGGCATATTCTTTTCAAATTGTAGTTTATAAGGTAAGAACGGCGAGGGTGTGCTGTCCAGCGGCCAGGCTTGATCATTGAGATTGACTAGCCACAGGTGGTCAAACTCTAAGCCCACCGCCTCCTCAGGCTTGTAAAGCGATATATTGGCGCGATAGGAAAAATATCGTTGAGCTTGTGTTGAGCGGCACAGAAAACGCAAACATCTCAGAGCCGCGTTCAAGTCCAATTTCCCTGTCACAGTGGATAACGCAGAGAACTGTTCCAAAGTATCTTGCCATCGCTTCAGAACTTGCACCTGATGATTAGTCAGGTCTAATCCGGGCCAGCCTAGTTCTCGCAAGACCTTCTCAAAAAGCTGCACCCAGTTGGCAGAGGAGGTAAGTTTGGCGTGCCTGCGTTGCAGTTCCCTCGCATTGCCAAGGGCTCGATAGAGCTGAGGGCAATGGTGGTCCTTCTGCGTTTCGCCAGCGAAATACAGAAAATCACTCATCCGACATCTGGCGGTAAGTTGATTACGGATGACTCGTTCCAGTTCAACTCGTGATCTGGCGTTTTCCTGCTCGATCACAATGAAAGGAGAGTGGATCACGCGGCACAAGTCTTCGCCTGTTTGTTGCTCCCTGATCAGGCTAATCGCTAACAAGGCGTCATGGACAATTGGCTCCTGGCTTAGATTGGATCCGGTTTGACTGCTATTGATTTCCCAGGTTTCCCTCTCGAAATTCAGCAGAGCATGCGGATTGAGCTCACGTTTTATTCTTTGCTTAATGTCACGAAGTTGCATTTCATTAAATTCACCAATCAGACCTATATGCGATTCTGGTGATTCAAGCAGCCGGTCGCGAGCCCACTGACAAACGGTATCCAGCTCAGCTGTCCATGAGTCAAATGTGAAATGGGTGCCGACTTGCGGCGATTTACAGTGACTTGGTTCGATGATTTCAACATCATGGAGTCGACCTAGGCGATCAAATAATTCGGCGTATAGCGGAGGAGGAGCTAAAAACCCTAATAGGCAAAATCGGCCCTCAAGATTGGAGTGCTCGCATGTGTCAAAATAGGCATTAATCAGCGTAAGGCAATCTGCAAGGCTCACCAAATGATTTTTATCGCATTGTGCCTCGAATTCTGCTTTCCAATCGATAAAGGCAGCTATATCGGGAAGGGTGCGATAGTTCAATATATCATCGAGATGGTCTTCTTCGAGCTTCCATTGTCGCAATAATTGATATGCGTGACTCACAGAACGAGCAGTGTCTTCCGGATTTAATAGTGGGGTTTTTGCTGAAGTATTTTCTATAATGGTTATCCAAAGAAAAAGCTCTTCAGATGAAGAAATTGGCAACCGAGTAGCAAATGGTAGTAGTCCAAGGTTAGCAAAATGTTCCCAGATTGACCGAATCCATACATCGATACTTATAATATTTGGCGTGTAAAAAGCGTGCTTATTCTGAGCAGCTGCAAAGGAGCTGATCAATGCCTCTCTGAGGCGATTGTTCGGCACTAAGATTGTCGTATCTAGTGAAAACGCTTGTTTCAAAGGTTCGAGAGAGACTCTATTGATCATGAATAATCAGCTTTATGTTCGCTTATCAGAGTTTAACCAGTTTCGTACTTCATGCGAGCTTCCTTGAAAGACGATTCTTGCTTCTTTCTTGCTAAGCTGGTACTCATACATCGGGTCGTAATAATTCTGTACCAATTCCGTTATCCAGAGCTCGTGTGACTCAAGCGTTCCGGTCTTAAATTGCTGCTCCAGCGCGTCTTCCATCAGCGTTTTAATCGTGATGTATTTCTCCGCGCCTAATCGTCTTTTGATTCGATCTAGTGAGTCGAGTAGAAAATGAGAGAACACGCTGTCCGCCAGTTGAGAATCCTCCTTCTTCATTTCGCGATAATTGGACTGAATGTAATCTAGATGGATCGTTTTTACTCTTGATTCGAGTGTTTCTTCGATGAGCGTTATCGGCGCCTTTTTCATGGCATTATGAAATTTATAGGGAATAAAGAGTGAACCGATAGCGTGGCTTTCATCTTCTACCGCAACTACTGAGGAATCGCTGGTAGTAGTTTTGATAATGGAAACACCCAAAGCATTCTCGAAGGACGCTTGAGCTGGCTGTGGTCTTACACGACGGCCAAATGCGGAGCCTCGATGATTCGCTAGACCTTCAAGATCGAGACTGCTTGGCAGCGAGTTAATAAAATGCGTTTTGCCGCTGCCTGTTTTGCCGGCTACGAGAAGTAGTCGGTCGCTACTGGCGAGTTGCTCTGTTGAGTCGATTAGATGGCGTCGTAAGGACTTGTAACCACCTTCTACGCGCGGGATGGTATAGCCTGCTTCAGAGAGCCAGGACTGCGCTGTTTGCGAACGAAGCCCTCCGCGCTGACAGA
>DORE01000205.1:0-22421 GCA_003514305.1 Gammaproteobacteria bacterium
TTCGATTATCCGCTGTCGTGATCCCTTGTCGATACTTTCCAAAGGATCATCAAACACGACCAGCTTGCGTGTGTCGCCAACTGCTGCGATCAAAGCTCTGCCAATCAGGGCTCGTCTGATTTGGCCTGAGGACAGGAATCTAATCCCCTTGTCCAGAAACATCCCGAGATCCAGATGCTCTACTACCGACTGATAAGCGTTCGGCAAATCGGCATCGGCAGTAAGGCCCGACAGCAACAGCTTACTCACTGTGGTTCCTATATCTTCGGCCCGGTCGCTGTATTCGCTCATATCAAGCCTGTTGTCACGCTGCCAGAGCCGCTGCTGCTCCTCAAAAGATACCATCACGATATCGCGGCCCGGATCCATCTCTTCTCGATAAGTCACATAGCTACCCGATTCGATTCGCTTACCGGCGATCAGGTTCGCCAACAAGGTCTTGCCAGTTCCGTTTCCACCGAACAAGCACCAATGCTCGCCCTGGCGCAATGAAAAATGAGTCACACGCAACTGCGCCCGCCGATTAATTCGACAGTTGGCTTGGTCAACCCGGAGCAAGCAGTCCTCGGAAGTCATACTAGGATCATTTCTCAAAAAGTGTTGTCAATCGCGCAGGCCAAGACAGCGCAGAAATTTACCAAACGCACGGATCGGTAGCGGCCGGGCACTGTCGTCTGGCGGCAATGAGAAATTTGGCTGACTAGGGATACGAAAAGGCTTGCGATATGAAAGTTTGTCAGGCTGGCTTTCCATGGGTGTAAAGTATTTACAACCCTCAAAGAAGTAATGGGTGACCTGTGAGTGCCTGCTGCGATTTATATCCATCCGGGCGGCACCGCCATGTAGCAGATTTGCGTGCCAGATGATTGCTTCACCTTTCTTGAGTAATCCCATTTCTGGCTGAAAGCCGTGTTCCGCTATGAGATCCTGGATACGCAATTCATAGGCGTGGTAATTCGAGTAACCAGGCTCCAAACCTAAATCCTGCATAGAGTAATAAGGCAACTTATGGCTACCAGGATAGTAAATTAAGGGCCCATTCTCTGAGTCAATATCTTCGAGCGCCACCCAGACCCCTACCATGAATCCTGCTGGAATTGTATGGAAGTGGATGCTGTCCGAGTGTGGATGTTGCGCCGTGCCCACTGGAAAGTTGAGCGTCTGAAAGGGTAGTGGCTCTCGATGTATGAGCATGCGCAAAGCAGTGAGAACTTTTTCGTGGACAGCCAACTGTCGGACTGCGTCAACCTGCTTCCATCCATCCTGACATCGAACGGTCAAAAACGGATTTTCTTCATACGCTGATCCATAATGGGGCCGCACATTTGCGACGACCCGATCCAACAGCTGCAGGTCGAATTCAAAATCTATTTTCAGCAGACCTTGATCAGAAAAAGCCGTAAGCTGCTTGGAGCTGAGCGTAAAACCCCTGTTAGCCATCATGGCCGGTTTCCCAGTGCTCGCTGCATGACCTCATGTTGGATGTTCATCATGTGACCAATCGATCGCCTCCAATAGTCAGCGCTATGCCGACCGCGAGACTGCATGAAGTCAAACGAAACATCATTGACCATGAGTATTTGAGCTAATTCTCTTGCCTCCGAAATCAAGCCGTCCTCCGTACCGGAATCCAGGTAGATGTGGGGTATTTCGCTTCTTGGCACCTCGTAAATAATCGAAAAAGGATCATAGGCTAGCGCCTGCTCAGGCGTCAAAAAGATTCTTCCCCCCGGCGTGCGTTCCTGTTGGGTGCTGAATCCAGGAATAGCAACGAGGCGGGCAATACTTGCATCAGCCTGGGCAAATCGCTTGGAATTGCGCTCGTTCACCGCCCTTGACGTCTCCACTGCACCTCTGGCAAGTCGCACAGCTTGTGATCGCGCAAAGCTTAGGGCACCACTCGAGCTCCCAATCGAGATAAACTGCCCGGGATGCCTTAAACCAAGGGCTAACGCTCCAAAGCCACCCATCGACAAGCCTGACAAGGCCCGCCCTTGACGCCGGGCCTCAGTGCGGTAGTGCTTATCCACATAACCAACAACGTCCTCAATTATATGATCTTCCCAGTTGTTGGTTTGACCTTGTTCACTGAGCGCATAGTTGACATACCAACTGTTGCCTCCATCAGGCAACACCAAAATCAGATCGTTAAGTTTTCTTGCGTAATAACCCGCCGACAAATTGCGGCCCCAAATGGTGTAATTTTGTGAATAACCGTGAAGTAGATAAAGCACCGGATATCGCTCGTCTGAGTTGGCGTAATCCGGTGGCAGCACAATATCAAACTTCATCATCCGGCCAACGGCTGGACTGAAGAACTCAACGGTCCTCAAACCCTCCGGGAGCGACGCGAGCTCGAGTTCAAGCTCCTGTGCAAGGATGCTCGCGTTCAAACACACGCTCAGCATTAATGTCAGTCGGCAAGATCTTTGACTCAACATGAAGCACACAATCAGAACTCAAAAGATTTGATGGCGGCGGTTATAGCACTTTTCGGGCGCGGATAGTATCTTCATGCAAGCCCCTCTTGATCAGCCCTTGGTAGGAAAGAATCATGGAAAACAATAGTGACCTCATGAATAAGAACCACAGTCAGACGATATGGCTGAACCTCGCGCTAGCACTCACCATTTCAATTGGCAGCGGATCAGCGTTCGCACAAAGTTCGGAGGAACAGGCAGTACTGAACACGGTAAACCAATTCTTTCAGGCGCTGTCCACACGTGACCGCGAGCTCCTGGCCAGAATCACGGTACCTGGATCCTTGAACATTTCAACTTCGGTGTCCCGCACTGGAGCAGCTGAGCTTCGCATTCAGAACTACAAACAACTATTGGACAATCTCGGTGGCGAGGGGCCGTCCTTACTTGAGCGAGCATGGAGTCCCACTATTCTGATCAAGCGAGATATCGCCACGTTCTGGGCGCCCTATGACTTTTATGTCAATGGGACTTTTTCCCACTGCGGAATCGACTCGTTTCAATTGATCAGACGTCAGGGCCAATGGTTTCTCACCAACCTGAGCTGGACCGTTGAAAGTAATAATTGCGAACCAAGCCCTCTGGGCCCACCGAATTTTTAGCTCTCTCAGCATGCTGTAAGCATGAACGTTTGATATCCAATTCATTGAGGCGTGAAAAGATTAGTCTCACCGCCGGTCTGCTCTGCCGAACGCACAGTCCCGATGCGGCCGACCTGATCATGGGCCACAAACGTCTGAAGCAAGTCTTGATCTACCTCCGAATTCGCCAGAAACCGCTCACCGGTCGCTATGAGACGCCCGACGATAATCGCCCTGCTCGGCTCTCCTTTATCAAAAGCAAGCGTGTAAGCCTCAATAGCGGCCCGCCCTGCAGGTCTCTCAGTAAAACTAGGGTAATTTAGGCCTTTCACTTCCAATTGTAGCGAGTGCAAATCGGGCAGCTGCCAGTGCTCACCGTAAGGTTCGCAGGAGTATACCCCGCTGGCATGCTTGGTGAGATACCCTCCGTTAGCAGTAACCAAACCGAAGGCTGTAGGCTCTTTGCGGAGTTGCTGCACCATACTGGCGATGGCATGCATCGAGTAGTTATTGCCTGGACCACCAAAAAACGGCAGACCTCCAGTCACTGTCAGACCACGGGGGTCCAGACGGTCCAATCCTATTTCGTCACAGGCAATTGCAACCGCCGACGGAAAGCAGGAGTAAATGTCAAAGTGATCGATCTCGTCCAGAACTTTGCCTGCCATGTTGAGCGCCTGACGAGCGTTTAGTCCGAGGGCTGGTGCGCTGCTATAGTTGATCCGTTCGGACACCAGAATCTGCTCATTGGCTTCACTGCATCCATGAAGAAACACCCACTTTTTTGAATCGATACCCAAAGCTCTGGCGTGGCCCACCGAAGTCAGAATCACCGCTGCTCCCTGATTCACACCGTCCATTGCGTTCAGCCATTTTGGGTAAGGCAGACAAATGAATCGATTCTCATCGGTCACCGTGGCAAGTTCGCTGACCGATCGGGGCGCCCCGTAACTAGAAAAAGGATTATCCCCTGCAACCTCGTTAAAGGGCTTCATCATTTCGGCCATGGCGAGGAGATGTTTGTCTAGGCTGTGACTTGCTCTTGCCCTTAGCTCACTCTCGAAGAGCGGATAAGTCTGGATAGGCACACCCAGACCATGAGCGAATTCGTGTGCAGTAGCCATCGCCTTACCGATGCCCCTATCTTCAAAGAGTCGACCGTCCGATTCGTGCCAGTCCAGCGCAAGATTCTCACGACGCGCAACTCTGGCAGTCCTCAGAGCCTCGCCCCCCACCACCATTGCAAGCTTCAGCTCACCGGCAGCGATCCGCGATGCCATCTCATTGATATATTTCTGAGGCGTATTGCCCCCAACACTGCCGTAAACGCCCAACGCAGGGTTCAGGGCCAATCGATTGGCAATTGCGTATGGTGGATTTTCCGCACGCCCAAACGGGTTCGGCGAGCGAGGGCGATTCCAGGAGTCTGGAAATATACGGACGGAAACCAATGCGTCAAGTGTCACACTCACTTTCTCAGCTGCGCCAGTATCTTCAAGTGCTGCTGCACCTGCAGCAGCCGCGATCCCCATGGGCGACAAACTTTCTAACGGCGACTTACCCCATTCCATATATTGGCCGACACCAATTATAACTGGTGTATTCCCATGCACACCGGCGTTGTCAAGCGTCACTTTGCCACCTGTTTCTTAGTTAAAATTACCATAGGATCATCAAGCGAAAGAGCACCCCCGGGTCAAAGATCCGCCACTTTATAACGACGTGTCGTACTATTTTTTCGCTTTCTGCCAAGCAGCGCTTGATGCGGCAGCGTGCAGGATTTCTCGATTAATGCTGCTTGCTGGCGGTTCTGAATCACCATAGATTGCTCTCAACCAATGACCATCCGTCGGATTTGGAAAGATAATATTCCTAACTCCAAAACCTTTTCTCTTTTCACTCACTAGCGATCTGCGCTGCTCCACATCTGTGACGTAGTAATCTCGAGAGAAGTCGTTAAGATTGTCCCCCAACAAAACGATCACCTCAAAGTCCTGCATGATCTGTTGCTGTATTACCTCTTTATTCGAAGTGTCCCTTAGGACTATCAAGTGGTTGGTTTCAACCTTCCCAAATCCTGCTGTTTCAAGATTCTTTCTTGCTAGATCGAACGTAGTTTCGCCTTGATTTCTGTTTGTAACATAAAAGATGTCCACATCATTTTGTCTACAAAATTCAGCGAACTCGATAGAACCTGGGCTTGGTGTAAAAAGATCTTCCCCTACCCAAGCGTCCCATTCAGCGTCATCAAAAAAATCATATCCCGAAGCTAGCATATAACCCCAATAAGACTTTGAAAGCAGCAAAGTTTCGTCCACATCTGATATGATCGCCAGCGGTTTTTCAAACTCAGATCGTTTCGCTATGGCTATTTCTAATTGCATTCTCGCGATATTAAAGCCCTGGTGATAGAGCGCTGTATGTTCCGCTGCCGTTTGTTTCCAGGCAACAGCATATGCTAGGTTGTTTTGCTGGGCGATCAGGACAGGTGAAATATTTGCTAAAACAACGCACATTGACAATCCCACTAGTAAATTTTTTCTCATAGCTCTCCCCATCATGCTGATACTTTGTTCAAAATAAGAATATAACAGGAAAAATAATGGATCGAACAACTAGTAAAAGACTCGCAATCTTTGGAACCCTCATTATCATCGTATCTTTTTGCTATAACGCCTCCTCTCAAGATTATCGGATTCTCGTTACCAATGATGATGGAATAGAATCACCTCTACTCCATAATCTTGTCGCGAACTTGGCCTTGATGAACGGAGTGGAAATAGTGGTAGCGGCACCAAATGAAAATCAATCAGGTAGCAGCCAATCAAGTATTGGTGGGCCATTGGTCGTTGAGGAACTTAGCATGGAAGGTGCGACCGAGGCATATTCAATATCTGGGAGGCCAGCTGATGCCGTTCGCTTTGCTGTAGTTCAGCTACAACACAATGATAAGTTCGACCTAGTGATCTCGGGAGTAAATCGCGGTGCTAACGTCGGCAACGTTTCTCATCTATCGGGAACAGTAGGCGCTGCAATGGAAGGTGTCTATCACGGTTTGCCTGCAATCGCAGTTTCTCAGGAAGTGACAGGCGTTGAAACGGGAGCTTCTGCAAAATTTATATTGCAATTAGTAGAACGGTATCGGACATTTGGCGCACCTCAGGGGGTTGTGATGGCCATCAATATCCCCAGCGGAGACCTCAAAGGAGTGGCCGTGAGAGCAATGGGTGATTCATATTTGATGACGGACTCCTACAGCCTTAACGGCGATTCCGAAGGAAAGGCTTATTTTGAGCCCGAGCGCAGAAGAACCCAGAGCACCCGCGATTTTACAGACACATACGCCTACCAGCACGGTTATATAACCGTCACACCACTAGATTTTGACTGGACTGCCTATTCACTAATTGAAGATATCGAATCCTGGGGGCTTGGTTTGCCTTAAGCTTAAAGATCACGAATAGAGCCAATCAGGAACTATTGGCACGTAAAGCAAATGAAGTTTTAGGTTTAAGAGAAACTAATATTTATATCCCTCAATAATCTATTAATAATAATGGTCGATCTTATGCTGTCGTAAGTAAACACGTTCGGCACACCAAAAGAGGGTCAAAGAGCGGATACTTTCAATGAAATTCCAACAAACGCAGCGAGACCGGCTGTGTTGTAGTCGGATATTTCCATATAGTCTTCGTCCAATGCATTCTCAATCCGCCCGTATACTCGTAAGGATTCATTTATCTGAAAGGTAGCTGTAAAGTCCAGTACGCCAAAGTCCTCGAGCGCGATGTCGCCAACATCAATAGCGTCGGCTTGAGATCGATAAAAAGCGTTCATTGTAATCCTATTATTAAAGCCAGCGAGACGCAGACCAAAATTGAAGAGATGATTAGGCCTCCGAAGCCTTTGACTGCCATCCGGACGTTCCGTCGTATTATAGGTATAGTTCCCACTTACCCGGAGAGCGTCAGTGATACCATAATCAGCGATCAACTCGATGCCCGATGAGGCGCTGCGGCCCTTGTCCTGCAAGTAACCGCTGTAATTTAATAAATCAAAGTAGATGGCATTGCTCACACTTTGATCGAAAACGATGGCTTCAAGATGTAGCTCCTTTGTATTGAACTGAGCACCCACTTCCCAGCCTTTGCTTTCTTCTTGAACAATCGGACCCTCAGTCGCTGGAGCGAACGCATAGGGGCCTCTGTTGTACTGGATTTCATACGGGCTGGGCGCCCTGAACCCACTCCCCAGCGCGGCTTTGAACTTAAGCGTGCCAGGCTCTGTCTCGAATAAATAGGCCGTACTGAGGCGAAAGCTGGTGTTTGTGCCGAAGTCCTCGTTGTCATCGTATCGCATGCCTGCAGTGAGAAAGAAAGCGTGTGAGAAATCGCTGAGGAGCTCGATGAAGGCCCCTTGGTTTTTCCTGCCCAAACCATTGGCTTCGTCTTTTTGATAGTCAAATCCCCAGATCAGATCGACACCATCCAGAGCTGTTGCCGAACCAATGTATTCACCCCGGGTTTGCTCCCCTTGGCTGCCAAAGGTCGGCGCAGAAGCAGTAAAGTCTTGTCTGTCAGTCGAAGTTCTCATAAATGACAGTTGATGGCTGAAAGCAGCACCGAGGAATTCTAGACCGAGGCGACTAGCCTGCATTCCGTAGTCACTGCTGCAATCCCCTGTTGGTCCCAGTGACCCGAAGCAACCATCATAGTCATTGCTACCGTCTACTTCTCGATGCACCAGATCTAGTCGCCATGTGTCACTTAGTAAATAGCCCAATCGCCCATGAAAAGTTTGGTTCTCATAACCATCTTCATCGGCAATCACATCTGATGGCCGGTTATTGAATCCATCAGTGCCAAAATCAGCCACAGACAAGAAATAATCCAGTGACTCATTACTACCCATGAGACTGCCACTCATCTGTTGCGTACCGAATTTGCCCCCCTGCGCCTCAAGATTCAACTCAAAGGGCTCAGAACTTGACCGCGTGCTCAAATTGATCACTCCGCCGGCATCTGCACCGTACGCCAGTCCCTGGGGGCCTCTCAGGATTTCCACTCGGCCAATCCCGCTACTGATTAGGTTCGAGAAGTCAGTGGCAATTTGGGGAGCACTTGGGTCTTGTAAACGCATGCCGTCGAGATAGGTTAAAGTGCGAAAACCTTCCTCTCCGCGAATACGCAGAGTAGTTGCGTTGCCGAGGCCACCGTTGCTGCTGGCCGCAACTGCTGGCATCTGCCGCATCACATCAGAAAGCGCAAGCGCACCGCGAGACTGAATCTCCTCGAAGTCAAGCATTGAAACCGAGGTTCCCAGCTGTCGCGCAGGAATTGGAATACGATTTGACGTGACAACGATTTCATCGATTGCTGGTTGCGCTTGCAACTCAGCAGAGTGGGTCCAGAACAGCGCGACAAGGATCGACACTGAAAAGCTGCGTGTGATAAATAAGAACAAAGCTATACCTCATACAGTCTACGGCGCAGACTCAGGTCGAAGCGCCAGGAAAGAACTGATGAGGGAGAGACAAACGTGGGCGCGGAGTCAAACGACCCGAGCAGCCACCGATGCGCCCTCCGCTACATCGTGGGGTGCGCGCGCGGCAAGCTTGTCGCTTCACTGCGCGGCGCGGTTGTGATCTGGCTGGTATCGGACTCGTTCCGAAGCTTTGGGCTCAGGACTTACCGTTGCGGGGGCAGCGTCGGGTTCTCACCGACTTCCCAATCAAGTGCTGCCTCGCTATGAATTCACGCTAGCAGCACACCAAATGCAACCTATGGGAAGTATGACGGGCAGCTAAGTACTTGTAAAGCGCCAAGTAGAGGGGCAACGTGTCTTATTTCGAATCAATACTGCTCAACTCCGCAGCGATTTCAACAGCCTCCCCCTCCGCTGCCTGCGCCCACATTAGCACAGCTTTTGGGTGAGTTAGCTTTCGTGAGACTTTTCAGTTGCTAAATGGCTCTGATCCTCGAAAATTCTGCTGCTCTCTGTAAGATATACGTCAGTTGATTGAATTTAAGTTGCGGGGGAATCCATTGTGAAGTCCAAATTTCTATACCTTGGTAGCTTGTTGATCTCTGCTATATCGGCCTGCGGATCACCGGAGGAAGCAACACCTGAGCTGGCTGATAGCATGGAGATACCGGCTACGCAATCGGCGCACACAGAACCAAGCTCTGAAGACCCCTTTCTTTGGCTGGAAGAAGTCGAAGGGGCCGAAGCACTTGCATGGGCGGCTGAGCAAAATGCTTTTGCTGTTCCACGTCTACAAGGTGACGCGAGATTCGAATCAGTGCGGAAAGAGATAGAAAATCTGCTGACGTCAGACGATCGGATCCCAATGCCTGACCTGATTGATGGTCAGATCTACAATTTTTGGCAGGATGATAGCCACGTCCGCGGCCTGCTGCGACGCACCAGCCTAGAAAGCTACATGAGCGACGACCCACAATGGGAAACAGTTATTGATATTGATTCGCTTGCGACAAAGGAAGACGCCAATTGGGTTTATAAGGGAAGAAGCTGTCTACAAAATGATCCGCACCGCTGTTTGTTGCGCTTAAGTGATGGTGGCAAAGATGCAGTTGTGTTGAGAGAGTTCGACCTTAATGATAAAGACTTTGTCGAGGGCGGATTCACCGTCGCTGAAGCAAAAACTAATGTCGACTGGCTCAATGCTGACACACTACTTATCGGTACCGATTTCGGCGAAGGCTCATTGACGAGCTCCGGTTACGCCCGAACCCTCAGAATTTGGCCCCGCGGAAGCGACATAAACGATGCAGAGCAGATCATCGAAGTTGATTCGCAAGATATGAGTATTGGGGTTAGCACTGTAAAAGGGAAAGGCTCACTGTATAGTTTTGTGACCCGCCGCCCTGACTTCTTCAGCGAGCAAAATTGGTTAATTACGCCTCAACGAACTCTGGCAGAGATTCCTTTGCCTATCGATGTAAGCCTGCAGGGCGTGTTTGGTGACAAGCTCATTGCATTAATGCGTAGTGACTGGTCTCCTAATGATCGCATCTATCCTGCTGGCAGCCTGATCGCGGTTGACCTCGATGAAAGCGTCAAGAGCGGCACCGCAGCAGGCGTTAGCATTTTGCTGAACCCCGTTGTAGAGGAGCAACTTGACGCCATAACGTCGGTGAGCATGACCAGAGATTCTATCTATGTTGCTGCCCTGAAAGATGTGTCTGGCACGCTTCTGAGAATCCGACCAGCAAAGGCCGAGGCCTGGGAAACAGCCAGAATTCAGCTACCTGAAAATGGCGCCATCCGACTAGTAAGCGCAGACTCCTTTACCGACACGCTAATGGTGAGTTATCAGAGCTTCCTGACTCCTTCCACGCTGTACCTCATTAACGGCGATGATCAGCCAATCGCAGTCAAGACTTTGTCGCCGCAATTCGATACCGCTCCGTTTGTCGTCAAGCAACACTTTGCCACGAGCGCCGATAATACCCAGATCCCCTACTACGTTGTGCGCCATCGCGACACCCCAATGATTGGCACCACGCCAACACAACTTACCGCCTACGGCGGGTTTGAGCTCTCTCGGACTCCCACCTATATGTCTGCCCAAAGCCAGGCTTGGCTAGCGCGAGGCGGCGCATATGTCCTAGCGAACATCCGCGGTGGCGGAGAATATGGCCCTCAGTGGCACCAGAGCGCACTGCTTGAAAATCGACAACTCGTATTTGAGGACTTTATCTCAGTTGCCGAGGACCTCATCACGAGGGGTCTTACAAGCCCAAAGCACCTCGGCATAAGCGGCGGCAGCAACGGCGGACTGCTGGTGACAGCAACAATGGTAAAGCGGCCCGATTTGTTCAATGCGGTCATCGCTTCAGTGCCGCTGATAGACATGTTGCGTTACCATCTATTGCTGGCCGGTGCAAGCTGGATGGCAGAATACGGTAATCCAGACAATCCGCAACACTACGAGTTTATTTCACAATATTCACCGTATCAGAACATGAAGGCTGACAGCGAATACCCCGAGATATTTTTATGGACAAACCCTAAAGATGATCGTGTGCATCCGGGGCATGCGCGAAAAATGGCTGCGCGCATGCGGGAGCAGGGGCACGATCTGATCTATTTTGAAAATGCCGAAGGCGGCCATGGAGGCGGGGCCAATTTGAGTCAGCTGGCAGTGACTCAGTCCATGGAAGTTGTTTACTTGCTGCAGCAACTGAGCGACTGAATCGCCGATGGAAGCTTCCACCATGTCGCGTTATGAGCAACCAAGGGTTCCAGCGTGGCAACCGAGTAAAGCCTGACTGAGCTGTTGGTCTGAGTGTTGTGGTGTCGTCGCAAGCAGCCTCTGTCCCAAAGTGTTGTGCTGGACACAGACGGGTAAGCACTAATCGCGACACCACAAGTAGCCTCCAAGTCTTCGACACCGAGCATTTGGTATACACGCTTTTGCTATGACGAAGAGGGCAAGTTGCTCAGCATCGTGCCCAGCAGCCACAAGACTACACCCTTTCTTCAAGGGTAGAGCTCTGCGTATCAGCTCGCGACAGGGCAAAACAGTATTATTTCAGTGATATAGTCTTAATACTGGAACACCATCACACAATCCGAGCAGAAAAGCGGTTCAGTGCATGTTGACTCATCAAGACAACCTTACGCTATTGGAAGGCTTACAAGGTGACAAGCGGAAGAGCTTACCAATTTCTTTTCGCCACGAAGGGGTATACCTCAAACTTTCCCTGCTTCTCTCATTCCTGATCAATCATGTATTCGCCCAACGTCTAAAAAAGCGTAACGATTCGATGATCAATCACGCGCTGCTAGCTCAGTTGGGCGATCTTTTTATGACTAGTTAGCTATAAATCCAACCTAAAGAAAGGTAAGCCATATGCTCTTTTATTTCGCTCCTAAAACCGTTGCAGTCGCATCCCACATTGCCTTGGAAGAGGTCGAAGCAGACTATAAAACCCGGGAATTGGACTTTACGTCTAGCGAGCAGCACGGAGAAGCGTATCTCGCGATAAATCCAAAAGGGCGAGTACCAGCTCTTGTCACTGATGGAGGAATTCTTACCGAAACGCCCGCTATACTACTTTATCTTGCCCAGTCGCACCCCGACGCAAGCCTGGCGCCTTTGGAAGACTCCTTTCGACTAGCAAAGGTACAGGAATTTAACGCTTTTCTGTGCGCAACCGTCCACGTTGCCCATGCGCATCGAGTTAGAGGGGAAAGATGGGCCGATGATGAGAGCGCTATCAAGGCGATGCAGCAGAAAGTCCCACAAACTATGCGGGCATGCTTTCAATTAATCGCTGAAAGTTTCTTCCGAGGCCCCTGGGTAATGGGCCAGTCCTACTCCATTGCCGACCCCTATTTGTTCACCATCAGTAATTGGCTGGAAGGGGATAGCGTAGATATCAGGGAATTTCCGAGCATCGCCGACCACAACAGCAGAATGCGCGAAAGAGCAGCGGTAGAAAAGATCCTGGAAATCCATGGTATCTGATCAAAAGCGGATTTCTACTCTCACGAGGAAAATTTTCGCTGCCCTGAAGCCATCGATGCGCTCCACCCCAATTCGGTTAGAATAAATGGGGGAGAATTTGCAATAAATCGGCAGAGTTGGCACTCTGCGATCTCGACACTCTCGAAACAATTGCATATTGCGTGACCCACGTTCAACACAAAATCAGAAAGAGGCCCAGATATGTCTAGCCGCCCCGCCAATGCACTACTTGCTACCTTATTTTTTACAGTGGTCACCCAAGCTCAGACGACTGACTTCAGTCGAATTGGAACATATGAGTTTCCGACTAGCACGACCGACGCTGCAGCGCAGGAGGCCTTTCTTGCCGGAGTCGGCTTTCTGCATAGCTTTGGTATGACACAGGCTCAGGAAGCTTTTCGTGCGGCCCAGCAACGCGATCCAGACTTTGTGATGGCATACTGGGGCGAAGCGTTTACCTATCAACATCCCTTTTTCGGCGCCTTGAGCGAAGGACCGGGTCAAGCGCTAATGAAGCTCGCTCCGACCGCTGCGTTGCGTGCAGCTAAAGCCAAAAACGACAAAGAAAGAGGTTTTCTTAGGGCTGCAGAGGCCTATGCCCTGACGCCGGGCGGCATGCCGGAGCGACGTATCGCCTGGATGAATGCCATGAAAGCAGTGTTTGAACAGTATCCGGAAGATTATGAGGTCAAAGCTTTTTATACCGCTTCGTTGCTGGCAGCAGCGGGTCACTCGGGCGACAACCGCGAACGGATGAACATGTACGCAGGCTCTTTGGCGCTGGAATTGTTCAAAGACAACGACAACCATCCCGGCGCTGCTCATTATGTAATTCACGCTTTTGACGATCCGCTCCACGCGCCAATCGCGCTCGAGGCAGCACAAAAATATCGGGACATCGCACCGGCGGTCTCCCACGCCCGTCATATGCCTTCGCATATCTTTATCCAGCACGGCATGTGGGAAGAGGTGTCCACGTGGAATGAGTCAGCCTGGCAAGCCGCGCGTGATCTCTGGCAGCCGGGCGATCGGGTTGGCGATCAAAACCACTCGGGGGACTGGGGGCAGTACGGCGACCTCCAACTCGGCAGCATTGACCGCTCCGAACTATGGATAGAGCGTGCCGAACAGACACTAAGAGAAAACCCGGGAGACAGTCGCTCCTCCACTACTCTGAAAACCATGCGAGCGCGACATGTAATTGAAACTCAGCAGTGGCAAATTACTGAGCTATCTGACGAACTTAGCGCTGATGAACTCCTTGCCCTTGGGTTGAGCGCCGCTCACCTGGGCGATCTGGAACTCGTCAAAAGAACCATAAACCGCATCAATAGTCTGGCGTCAGACAGCCCAGGC
The DNA here is from genome assembly GCA_003514305.1 of Gammaproteobacteria bacterium. GTDB lineage: Bacteria > Pseudomonadota > Gammaproteobacteria > Pseudomonadales > Pseudohongiellaceae > UBA9145. The sequence continues at coordinate 13,914 of DORE01000205.1, forward strand.
AACGCTGGACTGCGTATAATTTTAGCGGAGGTAACTGCTCTCCTAAAAGCAAAACAGGCTGAAGAGCTGCTGCTCGAGGGACTCACCACTGATGGTCTACCAACCCAGCGGGAGGCACTAGCACTGCTGACTGAGGCGATCGCACTTAGAGAAGCCGGCCGACTCCCAAACGGCGCAGCGAGTCCATTGAAACCGATTCATGAGCTCGCTGGTGAGATCAACTTGGCTTTTGGATTCGCCAGTGACGCAGTTGCCTTGTTCGAGACTTCTCTTCAGCGCTTGCCGAATCGTCCACTGTCTTTGCTTGGCGCGGCGAGGGCGCACGCTGCCGCAGGCAATAGTGACAGAGCCAACGAGTTGTATGCAAAGCTGCTGACAATCCGACACGACGAAGCACACCCTTTTGTTCGGGAAGCTCGCCAGTTTGTCGCAATAAAATAGATGAATCAAATAAGACGACTCCATGACAAAAAGCAGTAAAGATCAGAACAAACGACTCAATCTAGACATGGCCGCAGCCAATGGCCTGCTTAGCCGGCGACACCTATTGAACGCGGCGCTTGGTGGCGCAGGCCTGGCAATGTCACAATCCTTACTCGGCCAGGAGGCTGGAGTTAAATTGGAGATTCCCGCCTGGTCAAAAACCCCTGGACCGGGAACCAGTCCCTACGGTAAGACTTCTGCTCATGCCAAGCTGGAACGACAATCGGGGTTTGACAATCCCTTTTATCCGGGCGGCGGAGCATCCCGTTCCCCACTGCAGCATCTGCAGGGCACCATTACACCGAACAGCCTGCATTTCGAACGACATCATGCCGGTGTTCCAGCAATTGATCCGGATGGTCACAAGCTGGTTATACATGGGCTGGTCCGACAACCATTGGTATTCAATTATGAGGACCTGCTGAAGTATCAAATGGTAAGCAAAATCCACTTCCTGGAATGCTCAGGCAACAGCGGGGCTCTGCTCTACGGTGGCAACCCGGATGGCACCGCGCAAAGCCTTCATGGCTTAGTCTCCTGTGCTGAATGGACAGGGATCCCTCTCTCTGCCTTGTTGGGAGAAGCAGGCGTGTTACCTGAGGCACGCTGGATCGCCGCAGTGGGTGCAGATGCTGCCAGCATGGGCAGATCCATTCCGCTGGATAAAGCCATGGATGATTCCCTGCTTGCACTTTTCCAGAACGGCGAACCAGTAAGACCGGAGCAGGGCTATCCTATGCGACTTTTCAATCCAGGCTGGGAAGGCAACACCAGCGTCAAATGGCTGACACAGATCAAAGTTACCCGCAATCCTCTCCAGTTCCGTGACGAGACCAGTAAGTACACCGATACCATGCCAGACCGCAAGAGTCTGCAGTTCACGTTCCCGATGGAAGTTAAATCTGTTATTACTTCACCTTCAGGACAGATGAGTGTGACTCAAGGTAGCATCTATCGCGTGACGGGAATTGCCTGGTCCGGTGCTGGCAGCATAAGGCGTGTAGAGGTCAGCGCGGATGGCGGTCAGACGTGGGGCGACGCGCTTGTTGAAAGTCAGCAGCTTGACAGGGCTTTAGTTCGTTTCAGTATTCCATGGCGTTGGGACGGCAGTCCAGCTGTGCTGCAGAGTCGTGCAACCGACAGTGCGGGTAACGTGCAACCAACCCGTAACTCAGTAATTGCGGCAAAGGGCACGATTAATCGCTATCACAATCCCTGCATTCAAAGCTGGGGGGTCAACACGGCGGGTGAGGTCACCAATGTTTACGTTTAGAAGGCTCCTGAAAACTTGCGCCTTGTTCGGATGTAGCGTGACAGTGCTCGTCAGCACGGCGCAGGAGCAGGTAAAACTGGGCCAAGCTATTACTGAAGCCAGTCTGGCTGAATTCGACTTAATTGCTGAGCCAAGTGGAATCAGCTTTCCGGCTGGGAGCGGCACAGCGCGCCAAGGCAAGATAATTTTTGAAAATCGTTGTTCGGTCTGTCATGGGAGCAACGGCGAGGGCAATTCGGCTGCTACGGTGCTAGTCGGCGGCGACATGAAATCACTAGACTCACCGTTACGGACGGTGGGAAGCTATTGGCCCTACTCCAGTACAGTGTTCGATTTTATTCGTCGCGCTATGCCTGCCAACGCTCCAAAATCGCTGACCGATGAAGAGACCTATCAGGTCGCCGCGTATGTGCTGTACCTGAACGGCCTTGTCGCCGAAGACGAAATCATGGATGCGAAAACTCTTCCTCAGGTGCGTATGCCAAACGCGGAAGGCTTTATCGACCAAAGCCATATTCAATAGGAACGTGCACGCTCTGAGTTGCTCGATCAGTCAGCATAATGACTATAGCATCTGACAGATGGGTGAGCTCTGCCAGATTAACAAAAGTGCAAGTACAGTAAAACACAAGGGAGCGGACCTATGACTGGGCTGCTGGCCAAAGAGCGTATCGTTGCAGCACCCAACTACAATAGATGGCGCGTGCCAATTGCCTCTATTCTCATCCATCTTTGCATCGGATCGGTGTATGCCTGGAGCATTTACAACCCCCATCTAACGCGGATAAATGGCGTCGTCGCCAGTGCTGGAGACGACTGGAGTTTGAGTGAAGTCGTTTGGGTATTTACTGTCGCCATTGTTTTTCTTGGTCTGGCAGCGGCATTCGCTGGTAAATGGCTTGAACAAGTTGGACCGCGGATGGTCGGCGTTGTCTCTGCCTGTTGCTGGGGTGGGGGCTATCTTGTCGGAGCGGCGGGCATCATGACTCATCAACTGTGGCTGCTCTATCTGGGCTACGGTGTAATCGGCGGCTGTGGACTTGGGCTTGGCTACGTGTCTCCTGTGAGCACTCTGATTCGATGGTTTCCAGACCGGAGGGGGATGGCGGCTGGCATGGCCATCATGGGCTTCGGCGGTGGCGCCATGATTGGTGCTCCGATGAAAGAATATTTCATTCGCATGTTTTATCGTGCACCTGACTATCTCGGCGCCCAAACGCAAATTGAACTCGTGACCGAAGCCGGAAGACGATTCTCTGAGGTAAGCGGAGTTCTGCGTGAGGTAGTGATTGTTGGAGCTGTTGAAGCTCGCGATATGACTCTACCAGGCCCAGAAGGCGTTTATGTTGTCGGCAGCGGTGCCACCGGTGTCGCCGAGGCCTTCATCCTGATTGGTCTGATTTACCTGGCCGTCATGCTGATCGCAGCGTTCTCATATCGCGTTCCGCCCAAAGGTTGGCGCCCTGATGGCTGGCAAGAGCCCGATGAGGACACTCGCGACAAGCTGATCAGCACGGCCAACGTTGATATCGATCAAGCTCTGCTGACGCCTCAGTTCTATCAGCTGTGGGTTGTGTTGTGTCTCAACGTCACCGCCGGAATCGGCGTGCTCGGTGTAGCGCGCACCATGATTACCGAAATTTTTGGCACCACCCTGCCACAAACAGTCGATGCCGCGTTTGCCGCAACCTACGTCGTCATGATCAGCGCCTTCAATATGGTGGGCCGCTTCATCTGGGCGAGCGCCTCTGATTATCTGGGGCGACGAAACACATACTGGATTTTCTTTTTGCTGGGAATCACCCTCTATCTATCTATTCCCATTACTGCGCTGCAGGTCAGTGCCAGTCCATCAATCATTTGGCTTGTGTATTTCTATGCCGCGACTATGGTTATCTTCACCATGTATGGTGGTGGATTTGCCACGATTCCTGCTTATCTTGCAGATATTTTCGGGACCCGCTACGTGGGCGGTATCCATGGACGCTTGCTGACCGCTTGGAGCACCGCCGGTGTGCTAGGACCCTTGGCAATTACATCTCTGCGGCAAGACTCACTGACTAGAGCAATTTCTGACCTAGTCGATATAATCGACCCTCAGCGCTTCGCCGAACATTTCGGCGCTCCTGTCTCGCAGCTTGACGCTCTGGTGGCGCAGAATTCGGTCACCATTGCCAGGCTGATGGAAATAGCGCCAACCGGCACCAGCGATCCCACCAGCAGCCTCTACAACTCAACCATGATTCTCATGGCCCTGTTGTTGGGTGTCGCGCTGATCAGCAACGCACTAATGAAACCGGTCGATTCGCGCCATCACATCACAGAAGTACGTGATTGGCGTCACGAATGACATTGCCTTTTAACTAAAATTGCCGCCTTACTTCGCAAATAGTATGCAGACTCAGAAATGTGCATCATTCATGAGCAATACAATCACAAGACTCAGCATGAAAAACCTTGAAGAGAGTCGAGAAAGCTTTCTTAGCGAACTGTTAATCGGTCGCGAAGAATTTGCGTTTGTCGTGCTTTGAAACGTAGCTGAAATTTCACAGCGGTGCTTGTGGCCTCCAACTACTGCCGGCAAGCTTCTGGAACAGCTGCCGGTAAAAGTCAGCCCGACAAAGCCCTAAAAATTTCTATCTCGGATCTAACAGGACAGCTAGCCAAGCGACAGAAAAAAGGCCGCGATAGCCGCGCTCATCAGATTAGCCATAAACCCTGCCAGAACGGCGCGCAACCCTAATTTAGCGATATCTTCTCGACGGTTTGGCGCCATCATACCTATTCCTCCGAGTAAAACCCCGATCGAAGAAAAGTTCGCAAAACCGCAAAGGGCAAAGGTAACAATGGCTTGCGAACGATCGCTCATTTGCGCCATCTGATCAGTAAAGGAAACGAAAGCCACGAACTCGTTGAACACCAGTTTTTGCCCAATCAGACTTCCCGCCAACCTGGTTTCTTCCCATGGGATGCCAACGATAAAGGCCAGCGGTTGGAAAGCATAACCAAGCAGAAGCTGCAAAGAAAAACCCTCTAAGCCTACCATTCCGCCTAGCGCACCCAATAAGGTATTGACCAACGCGATTAAACCAACGAAAGCCAACACAATAGCGCCTACGTTTAAAGCCAATGACATGCCGCTACTCGCGCCTGAAGCCGCCGCGTCTATTACGTTGACATGCCTTTCAAACTCCAGCGTGAAAACCTCCTCTTCACTCACGATTTCTTCCGCCTCGGGGATCAACAGTTTTGCCATCAAAAACCCACCCGGTGCCGCCATAAAGCTGGCTGTCAGCAGATACTGAATTTCGACGCCGAGCAGCGCGTAGCCAGCCAGCACTGAGCCCGCGACTGTAGACATACCACCAACCATAATGGCAAACAACTCGGACCGGGTCATGTTGGCAATGTAAGGGCGGACGATCAGAGGCGCTTCTGTCTGCCCAACAAAGATATTAGCAGTCGCTGACATCGATTCAGCCTTGCTCGTTTTGAGTAAGCGGTGAAGTGCCCCACCTATAGTGCGGATAAGCCAACCCATGATGCCCAAGTGATATAGTACTGAAACCAGTGAAGAGAAAAACACAATCACTGGGAGCACATGAAAGGCAAAGATGAAACCCATCTCGAATGCGCCGATACTGCCAAAGACAAAATCGATACCATCCTGAGCGTTATTCAACACTCTGGAAACTGCGTAGGATAGTGACTCCAGAACCGCGACGCCGAACGAAAAATAGAGCGCAACGCCTCCAAAAGCAAATTGTAGCAACAGCGCAAGACCGACGGTACGCCAGTTAATCTGATGGCGCCCGGATGAAAACAGAATTCCGAGCCCAAACAAAATACCAATTCCAAGCAGACTGATCTGGGCGCCCATTAGCAGCGACGCCCTTGTTCTTCGTTCGGTCTTCCTTCGTCTTTCAAATTCATCGCTTCGATCAATTCGCACACCAGGTCAGTGACTTCGCCCTCGCCAGACAAAATCAGATTGGCATATGCCCGTGTTGGCTCAACAAACTCATAGAACATCGGTTTAACCGTCTGCTCGAATTGCCTGACCACAGCATTGCTGCTTCGACCTCGGGTTTCAACATCACGATGTACCCTTCTCGATAGACAGACTTCAAGTGGAGTGTCAACAAATACACTCAGATCGATTTGATCACGCAGGCGACGATCGTACAGGAGTAACATTCCCTCAAGGATCAAGATGAGCGGGGGCTCAACGATCTTACAATGACGCACTCTGGTATGCACTGCGTAATCATAGGACGGTATTTTTGCGGTTCGTCCCAATTTGAGCTGCTCCAGATGTTCGACTAAAAGATCGTGCTCGAAGGCATCAGGATGGTCGTAGTTTACCCGCTCGCGCTCGTCCATGGGCAAGTGGTCGAGCTTGCGATAATAAGAGTCTTCGGAAATCAACCCAATCGTGCCCAGCGAGAAGTGTTCAGCCAGAGCCTGCCTAAAGGCCTTGGCCAAATAGGTTTTGCCTGACGCAGACGCGCCAGTAATAGCGATAACCTTGGTAATCAATTCGAATCCTGCCGGTCTGCGTCAGTTCTGGCAGAAGCAAACTGCCGGGAATGACTCACTCATTTTTTACCTTTTAAAAGATCCGCTATTTCCCCAGGCTCTGGAAAGCGGTTAGTCATGGCTTTGGAAAATACGGTGCGACCGTCGAAGGTCACATCAAAAACCCCTCCGCTTCCAGCAACAAGATTCACCTGGTGATCGCCATGCTTCAAGACTTCATCGGACACACGGTCCGCCGCTGGCCTGTAGTCTCAGGCCGTGCAGTAAGTAATAACAATGTCCATGTTTCCCCCTCGTTGTACTTTCCTACCCGATGACTTTAACTTCAACTGCGACTTCAGTGATCGAGCAAAGCTCCTGCGGTAGTGCTACGATTATATCAGCTCAAACGATCCAGATAGACACGATCACACCTCCACCCGCAATTCTCGCCACATCCCCTGCACGGGTGCTAATGCAGTTTGTCGCTGTTTCATTTTACCTCTATGTCGAAACACCAGAGATTATAGATAGCGTGCAGGCCAGCGCTACGTAAAACCTGGGGCTACGCACTGACAGCTGTGGCGAACCACTTTCCGTACCCAGGCTGGCTGCGCATGATTCGCCCTTCACGACCCTTGCATTAGCCAACAGCCGCAGCTTTCATCAACTGTCCGACATCAATTCCGCCATTGTGATTAAGATACAAGAGATCAACTTCTCGCGACTAACAGCAGCAAATGATGGGGACGCGACTGATGTAGGGTTCCTTTTTGAGATTATGGTGCACGTGGGTTCTGAAACCTCTGGCCCAGAAGGTGTCGCAATTTACGCAATTTTTCCCTCTTCATGCTTGATTCGAGGCGTTACGGGGCAGAGCACCATCTTTTATTTCGTGATGCAAGCAAGCTCAATGACGCAGCTCCAAATTAAAACCGCTGAAAGTCGTATACCGAGCCTATTTGAAGCAACTGAGTCAGTTCGTCCAGAGCAGTTCGGCATTCGTCAAGTAAATTGGGATCCCCGAGATCAGACATTGTGAGACGATCACGGTAGTGAATTCCTATCCAGTTACGCAGCTGCCGATAAAGTGGAGCATCCAACAATACATCGGCATCTGTTGCGGCAATCTGCTGCTCACTCATAACAACCCGCAGCCGAAGACAAGCAGGTCCGCCCCCATTGTTCATACTCTGACGTAAATCAAAGAATTGCACTTTATCGATCAGCGGAGACTCGGATTCCAGCGCTCTCAGATACTCATGCACTGAAGGCACTTCTAAACATTCCCTCGGAACGATCAGGAGCGCTCCCTTTTGATCAGGGACAGAGAGCAACTGAGAATTGAAGAGGTAGGAACGAACGGCATCCTCCAGAGAGACGACCGCAGTCGGCACTTTAATAACCTGCAATTCCGAGCCAAGCCCATCACTGAGCTGACTGTAGACTGATTGGGTGTCTGCAAACGCTAGTTCGTGATGGAACAAGAGTTCATGATTGCCGACTGCGATGACGTCGTTGTGGAAGACGCCCTGATCGATGGCATACGGATTCTGCCGGGCAAACACGACTTTTTGAGGATTAAGACCGTGACTGCGGGCAATTGCTTGACTCGCAGGAAGTGTCTGACGCGCAGGATATTTTTTGGGGCCAGCGGTGTTATCCATCAGGTCGTCACCGTAAACAAACAACGCCACGCCCGACTGGGAGTAAGCTTTACATAAACGGGTGTGGTTGGCCGCACCTTCATCAGAGAAACTTGAAGATGCAGGTAAGGGCTCATGATGTACGAAACTGTCGGCACTGAATATCGCTTTGAGTATCCGACCAGTGGTTGGTGGCTCGATGGAGCGATGAAACATGGATGTTAAATTTGCCGGTGTGATGTGGGTTTTGCCATCGGCTGTGTCAGCATAGGGGGAGACAGTGCAAGCGTTCGCTACCCACATACTGGAGGCAGAGCTCACTGCCGCCAGCAAATGCGTTGCCCGCCGAGCGCTTTGGCGGATGACTTCGGGGTCTGACCCGGAAAATCCGAGTTTCCTAAGCGTGTGGATATGCGGACGCTCCTGAGGTGGAATGACACCCTGGTTGAAACCCATCTGCTGCAGTGCCCAAGCTTTCTCAAGCCCCTGCAATGCTGCCTGCTTTGGTGAGGCAACTCGCCCTCCGTGCTCGATTGATGCAACATTTCCAAAAGACAATCCCGCATAGTTATGAGTTGGGCCCACAAT
>DORE01000205.1:22802-28309 GCA_003514305.1 Gammaproteobacteria bacterium
GGAGCCAGCACATCTGGCAAAGCTACAAGTTCGCTGCACATGCTTGCCATGGGATAGGCACAATAGTCTGCCGCATAGAAGGCTCCGGGTCGGTAGTTGCCACTTGCACCGACACCACCAAATGGAGCAGCTCCACTGGCCCCGGTGAGTGGCCGGTTGAGATTAACGATCCCAGCCCGAATACCGCGTTTAAAATGATCCCAAGCCTCACTATCATCACTAAGCAAACCAGCAGCTAGGCCATAGCGCGTGTTGTTCGCAGCTTCTATCGCTTCTTCAAGGGTATCCACCCACTCGAGTTGTAGTAGAGGGCCAAAACACTCTTCGTCGCTGCGTGTTTTCATTGCTGTTACGTCTATCAAGCCGGGCAGCAGTAAGGCCTTAGCCGCATCAGGTCGCTCAACAGGCTTGAGCACCGTTGCGCCACCATGCTTGAGCTCCGCAAAGAAAGACAATACATGATCGGCCGCTTTATTAGAGACAACTGGTCCCATAAAGCAGTTATCATCATATCCGACTCTAATTCTTTCAATCGCCGACACGAGAGCAGACACTAGCGCCTCATTTTTGAGTGATCGCAAAGCAATCAGACGTCTGGCGCAGGTACAACGCTGTCCAGCAGAAATAAATGCCGATTGAATTATGGTGTAGGCCGCGGCCTTCAAGTTTTCGACTTTGTCCACAATCAACGGATTATTGCCGCCCATCTCAAGTGCCAGCATCTTTTCAGGGTGGCCGCCAAACGCCTTGTGGATTGCGTGCCCTGTCCGAGAACTGCCTGTGAATAGCAAACCGTCTATATCATTAACACTAGACAGCAACTGCCCCGTGCCCATCCCACCCTGAACCAGATTAACGACGCCCTCAGGGAGCCCCGCGCCAACCCAGCATTGGACCATCCGCTCCCCAAAAAGCGGCGTCAATTCAGAAGGTTTGAAAACTATGGTGTTTCCGGCCAGCAAAGCGGGAATGATATGACCATTGGGTAAGTGCCCGGGGAAATTATATGGACCCAGGACAGCAAAAACACCAATGGGACGATGAGTCAGGGCGAGCTGAAATCCTCCCGTTTTCGAGCCATGCTGGCCAGTGCGTTCTTCATAGGCTTTTTTCGATACCGCTGCCTTGGCAATCATCGTGCTGATCTCTGTTTTACTTTCCCAGAGCGGTTTGCCTGTCTCTTCATGAATAATAGCCGCCAACTCATCTTGCTGCGCTTCAATCTGCTCGACAAAACGATGCACATAAGTTTCTCGCTCGGCGAAGCTTAGGCGGCGCCATTCAGAAAATGCCTCACGGGCCGCATTCACAGCTTGATAAACCTGATCTGGCCCGGCAGCTGGTCCCTCCCACAAGACCTCGCCAGTAATTGGGCTCAGCGATTCGAACATATGCGTCCCGCCTTTAATCCACTCACCGCCAAAGAAATGTTTCTGCTTAAGTGTCATCTTTATTAGTCCTGATTTCGAGAATTCGGATCTGATCACCCGGCTCTACTTTAATCAAATTCGCCGCAGAAGGAGACATAACAATCCCTCCTTTGTAAAATTTCACTGAGGCGAGGGTTAGGCGATAATTCGCAAGTTTGCAGTTACTTACCAAACATATCGCGTCGGCTTTACCTCGAACGAGATTAGAAGTGCTCAGGGAATGTAGTTTCATGCCACGACTGTTTCGCATCGAGGCAATATGCTCCCGGCGACATTCCATTACCGGACCCGCGTCAAAAATGTCGACCGTCCCGCTGTACTTGAAGCCTTCTTTTTCGAGGAGGGTTTTAGCGGGCGCCGCTTCATCGTGAGGTTTGCCAAGCACGGATACAGCCTCATCGGGCAGTAGCTCAAGATAGACTGGAAATCTTGGCATCAGATCTGAAATGAACTGCGAGCCATTAACTGCACTAATGAAATCCGCCCTGGCAAATGGTAAGTTGAAAAATTTTCTACCGAGGTGTTCCCAAAATGGGGATTTCTCCGATTCATCTAACCAACCGCGAATTTCCGCAAAGACAACATTACTGAAGCGTTCCGGAAAATCGCTCATGAACAGGAATCGACAGCGGGATAACATTTGTCCGGCGTATTTACTGCGGAATTCGGGCAACAAGAATAAAGAAACCAATTCGGTCTCGCCCGTAAAGTCATTCACCAAGTTCAACAAGTTACTAGTTATCTTGATACCCAGCGCCTCGGACACCTTAAAGTCTTTACTCAACTTATAACTGTAGAAGGGCCGAGTGAGACCTACTCCGGCAACAATACCTGCTGTGCCCACGATACGCCCAGAATCGACGTCTTCCATAACCATAAGATAGACACTTTCAAGCGACGGGTCAGGCGAGTCCGCCAGGCTAGCCTCTACCGCTTTCAGTTTTTTAACCCAGGTGCTTTCTTCGAAAGGCATGGAAGTCATGCCGGGCGGCAAAGCCGCCGACAGTTGCATCAGCTCTTTTAGGTCCGCAGCTTTAGCGCTACGGATTAACATTGTCATAATGCTCAGTCCTCTGGAGCAAATTTACGCTTATGGGCTGCTACAATCTCCGTACTTCATTTCTGAGAATGTTGAGCGCTTGAGCAACATGCTCGTCAGAAACATTCAGCGGCGGCAAGAGTCGAATCATATTGTCGCCTGCCCTGCCAACCAACAGCTTGCTCTGACGGAGCGCTGTCATCACTTCAACGTTGGGAATTTCACATCTGGCTCCGATCATTAACCCCAGTCCGGTGACCTTTGAAAGGACTGCAGGGCACTCACTCACAAGCTCTTCTAAGCCAATCCGCAATGTGTCGGCCTGCTTTCTCACGTTTTCTAATAGGCCTGGCTCAAGAACCAAATCAAGCACTGCATTGCCAACCGCTGCCGCCAGAGGGTTCCCACCAAAAGTGCTGCCGTGTGTGCCTACCACCATATGTTGGCCGACTTTCTCCGACACAAGGCAAGCTCCGATCGGGAAGCCCCCGCCCAACCCCTTAGCGGAAGCCAAGATGTCCGGCTCGATGCCAAAAGTCTCATACGCGAACAGATCGCCACTGCGCCCAACCCCGCACTGCACTTCATCCAATATCAGCAACAGGCTCCTGGCATCACATACCTGCCTTATATGATGAAGCATCTCTCGAGTAAGAGGCCGAATGCCCCCTTCACCCTGCACGGTTTCGACTATTACTCCCGCTGTCTCTTCATGTATAACCTCATCCAGAGCAGCCATATCACCCCATGGTATATGGTCGAATCCGTGATCAGTGGGCGCGAAATTCTGCACGTAAGAGGGGTTCCCAGAAGCCGCAACTGCTGCGATAGTCCGGCCATGAAAACTGTCACTCATGCCAATAATCCGATGACGCTCAGGCTTGCCTATTGCGGCTTGGTAACCTCTTACTGCCTTGATGCTTGCCTCAATAGCTTCAGTGCCAGAATTCGCAAAAAAAATTCGATCGGCAAAGCTGGCCGCCGCAAGCCTCTTGGCTAATTTCTCTGCTTCGGGAACACGAAATACATTGGACACATGCCACAGCTTTTTCGACTGCGTGCTAAGCGCATCGACTAAATGAGGGTGAGCATGGCCGAAGGCAGTCACAGCTATTCCGCTCAAAAAGTCGAGGTAAATATCGCCAGTATCAGTGTAAAGCTCGGTACCTGAGCCGTGCGTGAATACTAGATCCTGCGGCGGGCTATAATTTGGCCACAGCGCGTCACGCTCATTGAATGGAGCACTTGCGCTTGAATCACTTTGCGTAGCAACTTGCATGGTGGACCCTCCATCGAATTTCCTTAGGGACGTAGCGTATCAGACCCCCCGCCGAAAGAGATATTGTGTTTTTACATCATGATAAACAAGCTGTTTTCATTCAAGCAATAAACCGAATAATATTTGGCTTATGTGATTAGGCAACATGCGGTTTCCATCGACAGTGAGGCTGACAACAGTGAAGAGATCTAAATTGGACAAAATTGATATGCGTATTCTGCAGATCTTGCAGAGAGAGGCTCGCATTACTAACCAGAATCTGGCAGAGCAGGTTAATCTGTCGCCTAGTTCATGTCTCCAAAGAGTTCGCAGACTAGAGCAGGCTGAAGTTATCTCGTCATATCAGGCTCATCTCAATCTTGCCAGCATTGCCCGTCACATAATCTGTCTGGCAACAGTCTCCGTTAAGAACCACACCCAAGAAGAATTCAACGCGTTTGAGACCGTGATAGCGTCAATCCCGGAAGTGGTCGAATGCTATACGGTGAGCGGCGAGTCAGACTTTCTGATGAAGATTATCTGTGCGGACATGAAGCGCTACGTGGAAATCAACGAACAGCTAGTCGGAAATAGCCGCTACCAGGCCACCATCAATTCCTATGTGGTCATGAAAGAGAACAAACCATTCGGTGGAGTCGACCTGGTCACGCTTGATGACAACTCAGAACAAAGGGGCGCATAAAAAATTTGCTCTCCGCAATCATGCTCGGAAATCGTCCAATCCCTGAACCACTGGACTGCAAAAGCGAACAGTTCTTGTCGCTCGCCAGCTTATTTAGCAGTGAAGCTTGCTGCGATCTAGCTGCTGCAGCGAAGAACAACCCATTAGAACCATATCTCGCTCAATTTCTTCGCGCAGGCGCGTGAGTGCCCGATCTACGCCGGCATAGCCGCCTGCCGCAACGGCATAGAGATACCCGCGACCGATCATGCAGGCTGTCGCACCCATGGCGAGTGCCTTAAGTACGTGTGTGCCTCTCCTCACGCCACCATCAACAATAACCTCAATCTGGTCTCCCACAGCGTCAACAATAGGCCCTAGTTGGTCGAAAGGTGCCGTTGAGCCATCCAACTGGCGACCGCCATGATTCGAAATCATGACCGCACTAGCACCGATATCAACTGCCCTTTTTGCATCTTCGACAGACATCACGCCCTTGATGGCAAATGGCTTACCCCAGCGATTGATGGCTTCTGCTGCATCTTTCCAGGTGATCGAGCGATCAAACTGGCTGTTCATATAGCCAACCACAGAAGTCAGCTTGCCCGTGCCTTCCGAGATTTTCCCCGCCACATTAGCAAGCTCAAACTTTCTCCTCAGCAGATAGTTCAGGCTCCAGCTGGGATGAGTGGCAAAACTGAACAGACTATTCAGAGAAAATTTTGGAGGGATTACCATGCCCGTATATAAGTCTTTCTCTCTGTTACCAGCTACAAGCGTATCAACTGTCAGGCAAATCGCGGAAAATTCCGCCTCCTTGCAGCGCTCGATGAAATCCCAGCTCATGCCTCGATCTTTGTGTATGTAAAGCTGAAAGCATTTTGGTCCGGTTGTCGCGCTACCCACTTCTTCAATGCTTGTGGTCGACAACGAGGACAAACTGTACATCGTTCGATGCTCGTGGGCCGCTCGGGCGACAGCTAGTTCCCCTTCGTGGTGGAACAATCGCGTCATCGCGGTCGGTGAACAGAACACTGGCCAGTCGATTTTCTGCCCCAGCACCTCAGTGCGCAAATCCATATTAGAGAGATCAGCAAG
>DORE01000205.1:28681-39788 GCA_003514305.1 Gammaproteobacteria bacterium
TCATCGTCAGCCCCGCCGTCGATGTAATGAAACAAAGGCGCCGGTAGGCGACTCTTCGCAAGGCGTCTAAAATCAGCTGTATTGTTACAATTATTGATGTCCAAACCTGACTCCCCGCTAACTGGCTTCGTTTAGATTGGTCTGATATGTCTCTGTCAGCATCATCACGGAAATGAGCGCCAAGACAGAGGCTAGAGCGATATAAGCCGATACCCAGACAATATCGTATTCTGTCCACAGAATGGTAGCGATTGTCGGAGCAAAAGCGCCGCCTAGAATCGCACCGATCTGATAACCCAAAGATGCGCCCGAGTAACGCACTTCGGTCGAAAACAATTCGGTGAAGAAAGCGGCCTGCGGACCATACATCATGCCCAGAAAAACTAGTCCACCTGTGATTCCCAAAACAATGAGCCAAAAATTCCCGGTATCGACCAGAGGGAACAGGGCAAAACCCCAAATACCTGTGAGCACGGCACCCAACATAAAAATTCCCCGCCGACCGTGACGGTCTGAGTAGCCTGAAGCCCAAAATTGAGCAGGAACCTGTAGCGCGGATGCCAGCAGGACCGCGATCAACATGTCGTCGCGGCTCATTGCCGCACCGTTTGGATCACTACCGTAAGCCAATATGAATCCGATCAGGATGTAAAAGGTAACCTGAATAGAGAGAAATGCTCCAGCTGCAAGCGCAATCCGCTTCGGGTATTTTACCAAGGCCTCAATAACCGGAGAGCGTCTCGCGACCGTCTCCTTTTCGCCCTTCGCAGTTAGCCGCTGTTGCCGAAGAGCTTCGAGCTCTTTGAAGGCCTCTGTATCTTCCATGTTAAGCTGTATGTACATGCTGATCCCGATCAGCACTACCGACACAAGAAATGGAATACGCCATCCCCATGTCATGAAGAAGTCCTCAGAAACTGTAGCGCTGATGATAATAAAAGCGAGATTAGCGAGTATGACACCGACCGGCGCGCCGGCTTGCGCGTAGGCACCATAATGACCGCGCTGATCAGCTGGCGCACTTTCAGTAACCAACAACATTGCCCCACCCCACTGTCCGCCAATTGCCAGGCCTTGAGCGAACCGCAGCAGGCTCAGAAAAATGGGGGCTGCGATGCCGATCGTTGCGTAGGTTGGGAGCAGTCCGATTAAGGTTGATGCAACTCCCATCATCACCAAAGCAATCACCAGCGTTTTTTTGCGCCCAACACGATCACCAAAGTGCCCAAAAAGCACGCCCCCAAGGGGCCTCGCGATAAAGCCAAAAGCGAACGTACCGAAGGACAGGATTAATCCTATAGTGGGCGAACTTTCCGGGAAAAAAGCGCTCGGAAATACAAGAGCAGCAGCGGTTGCATAAAGAAAAAAGTCGTACCATTCGATGCTCGTGCCAGCCAGCGCTGTGAGGGCTACCTTCCTCATGCTCGATGTGACTTGAGCGTTATCAACTTTCGCGACCGCGGTCATAAGAATCTCCCTGGTAATTATTAATGTTCTTTTAGATCGCGCGCCGCAAAGGCGGAGCGACCAATCGATCCGCCAGTTGTTTTCTATTGCTAACGGGACCACTCAAGCATAGCAAGAATTCGCGCTGAAACCGGAGTAATTTCAAGCCAACCACAGAATATCGAATATCATGATATTCAGGCTCATCTTGCTCTCATTTATCTCTATCTGATCGCAGCCATCGTGTTCGCGATTGCCTTGATCATCAAGAATCTTGCCATCGGGCGGCTGATCGGTCAGCGCTCTGCTGACAATTTGGCCTGGCTCAGTGCTATCAGCTTCCACTCGGGTCGAATCGTAAAGGGCTGCGGTGCATCGCTCTGGTTCTGAGCTGGGAAGCCAACCACGTTTTAAGCCAGAATCCTGTGTCCCAACTTAACTTGGGCATCTTTTTTGCACTCGTCAGCCGCATCAGCTTTGCGGAATTTTTCTTCATTCGTAACTAAACCACTGATGCAGCTGACGCAGCTGAAATAACGGTTCTCAATACCATCAGAATTTCGCTAAGGTGCTTGATGCTGGTTCCGTTGCTGGCCTGGGCAAGAGAGCTCGGGATTTCAGGAGGCCAAGCTGTAAATGTGAACTTTGTCCGAACTAGAACAACTGCCGATCTGGCCCCTGCTCAAGCCGGTTTTTCTTCGCGTATCTTGTTGGCTCCCGGAGCGTCAGCTCAAGATAGCGAGACGTTTTGACGCGCTCTTGCTGACCCGAGCCGCATGTCTAAGACTTTTATTTGAAAACTCGGAAGACGACCATAGCCGCAGCAATTTTTACTTTTGGCATGGACGAAATACTGATAGGTTTCCGCAAAAACTCACTAAGCCTGAATGACATTATTGCTGCAGTTTTGCACCAGTTCGGGAGAATTTGTTAATGTATCACTCATTAAATATAATTATTTCAAGCAAAACGTAGGGCGTTATGAAGCGACAAAGACCGAAAGTGGCCACCCTCCAAGGGCTCTATGCGAAAGACCCCATCGCCGCCGACCGAGTGCTGTGGGGGCGGAGCACCAGCGGGCTGTCGCGTCGAGGGTTTTTGAAAAAATCCGGGCTTATCAGTATGAGCGCAGTCCTAGGCGCCGCGATCCCGTTTGCGCGCTTTATGCCAGCCGGACTGATACCGGCCACTTTCGCTGCAGAGAATGCTCAGACTGAAATCGAAGGTAAAGGTGGTTTGGTAGTTCTGAATACCAGACCGATCAACGCCGAAACACCGGCGCACTTATTAGATGATGCCATCACTCCGAACCATCGCATGTTTGTTCGCAACAATGGCATTCCCCCCGACACCACAGATCCAGAGACCTGGACGCTCGAAGTTGCAGGCGAGTCCTGCTTGCGCCCACAATTATTCACAATTGCAGATTTACGCAACCGTTTTGAGGAAGTTACGCTGCAACTGCAACTCGAATGTGGTGGTAACGGTCGAAGCGAATTCGTTCCAGCCGCCAGCGGAAATCAATGGACCACGGGAGCAGTAGGCTGCCCAATGTTTACCGGAGTACGTCTCAGAGACGTGCTAAATTATTGCGGTTTAGCTGAAGACGCCGTCTATGTAGGTTATTACGGCGCAGACACTCACACCAGCAGCGACCCTGACCGAGATCCGATATCCAGAGGGGTCCCGGTCGTCAAGGCTTTGGAAAGGGAGTCGGTTATTGCCTGGCACATGAACGGAGAGGACATTCCTCTGCAGAATGGCTATCCACTGCGACTAATCTGCGCCGGGTGGCCAGGTTCTGTCTCAGGGAAGTGGCTCAATAAATTAGTTATAAGAAATCAAATACATGACGGTGAAAAAATGGCGGCACCGTCTTACGCTGTGCCAGCTGCGCCAGTGGCGCCTGGCTCTCATGTGCCGCCAGCGGCAATGCGGATTATAGAGTCGATGCCGGTAAAATCTGTGGTCACGTTTCCCCAATCTGGAATCAGTCATGATTTTCGCCAACGATTAACAGTGCGTGGGCACGCTTGGGCAGGCGACAATCAAATCAGCGGGGTTTTCATTTCCATTGATTTCGGTGCGACCTGGCTCCCCACTGCTCTTAACCCTGCTGCCAATCGACTTGCCTGGCAGAATTGGGAAACCTGGGTCCAATTTCCTGAACCGGGCTATTACGAAATCTGGGCCCGTGCGATGGACGATAGAGGAAGGTCTCAACCAATGGTGGTACCGGGTTGGAACCCGAGGGGCTATCTCAATAACGCAAGTCACCGGGTGGCGGTACAGGCAACCTAGAAAATTAGCGAACAAAATGAAACTATTCCCAAGATCTACTACAACTCCAATTTGGCAACTATACCGGTATGCTTTACCTCTTTTACTGTTTACTGCTGCTAGCTTCACCAGCGCTAAGGAAACCGATGATGAATCCGGATTGATCAAGGCCGAAGGCTGGACAGTTGTCAAGTCTACTTGCACAGTCTGTCATGCAGGTATGATGATCACACAGAATGCTGGCAATCTGGCCGTCTGGAAGAGCCGAATCCTGTGGATGCAGGAGACGCAGGGCCTGCGAACCCTCACCGATGAAGAAGAGGCGGTTATCCTCAACTATCTATCGGTCAACTATCCGCAAAAAGCTTCCTCACGTCGCGCTGGTCTCCCTGCGCGGCTGCTACCCGCCAATCCCGCTGAGGCTTCAGACTAGTGCCGGCCAGTCAGCTGTCTATGTTTGGAGGGGAAGAGGTCCTCAAAACGAAAGGCGGTAAAGCGGTTAGTCTAAATCTAAGTAAGAGTATCAACGGTCAGCAGCAGTCCGTTTTCGACCACTGGCTGATTCCCGTATTCGTTGGAGAGTGGATGTTCGGCCCCAAAATCCAGCCTGAAGCAATCATCAAGTTGGATAATGTCGTGCGCAAGAATGGAAGCTTTGAATATGCCGTAAACAGAGGCGGCAAAAAAGTAGTGATAAGCGGAGAATTCGTGGAGCTCGACATTCCCAACCGAATAGCCCTTACCTGGAGAGAGACTCCTAAAGAAAATCTAGAGTCTCAGATTACGGCAAGTTTTACGACCGAAGGCAACAAAACGCGGCTAAAACTAAACATTAAGCTGCCCGCAGAATTGGAGCCTCAGAAGGACGCTATCAGAGATCTCTGGAGTATTCGCTGCAACACTCTCGCAGAAAGATGCACAAATTAAATCGTCCTAACGGCCGATAGGCCGGATCTGCGCCTCCTCAATTGTGCGCGCCGCGGCATAAGGCAGAATATAGCCTGCTGACAGATTTTCCTGCACCACTCTGCTCACAGCTTGCACGTATGCTTCCCTCGAATTATACAAGCTTTGGAGCTGTTCTTGGCTAAATGGTTCATGAGAGCCATAGAGAAAACAGAATCGATTATTGGTTCCTGAATTCATGCCCGTATTTCGGGCAGTCGGCACTGCGTGTTCTGCCAGACGGATACCTCCTAGAACATTACCGAACCGATCTCTCGCAAATTCAACCGAAGGGAGCGCTTTTGACACTTGCAGTCTTTGCGCGATCGGAGGTGGTGTTTCATCACGTATCCATTTCACCAAATGCTCAAAAGCCGCACTCATAACGTCCCTGAAAGGAACTGTGCTGTAAGCGGGCAGTTCACAGTCTGTTTCTCGAGGTTGCACATTCTCAAGCGGCAGGCCCGCCATTAAATTTCTGGCCTTTGCGTATTCAATTTCGAACGGCATGTCGACATGGGAACTGCCTGCAACCTCCCACTGCCTGAAATTATCAGAATCAGGTTGAGGTTCCGACGCCCTCCTCTGCATATCGGTTTCAGCCATCAGCTTGAAAATTTTCACCGGTTGATCATCGCGAATGAGACCGCCACCACCATGCACCATGAATCCATCAAAGATAGACTCCAAAGGATGAATACTGTTGATGTAGGTGGCCAGCCTCGATGCAGACTGCGAGTGACCTGTGGCAATGATTTGCTCTGCGCGCAATCCGTCCAGGATGTCTGTAACGCCAGTTCCACTTGCTTCTCCGCGTCGGAAGATCGCGCGACCTACCGCGGCAAAGGCGTCAAAGGAGAGCGCGTCGTTATCAACAGTCCCAGCAGATGTCATGTCGAGCCCGCCATATCGGGCACTACCCCAAGCCTCCATAATGTCGACCCCCATCTGCTGTGCAGAAACGGCTACATAGGCGTAACCGCTGCGCATCAAATGCTCGCCGACCTGCCACCAGTCGATATCCTTATCGGGGCCGCCTGTCACATTTAACCACTCGACGACAACGACGCCGTTGAATTCCTGTGGCGCAGGCCGCCTCACTACAAGACGCGTCTTGAAGGGGTGTCCACTTGATTCGACCAGTCCCGTAGCCAAGTAAGGCTGAGAATAGACATTGCCCGTGCCCGATATAAAGAACTCCTCTTCAGTGTAACCGTGTGCCACCAGATTCAGTGCCGAGGCACTATAAATCGCGTTACGGGACGGAGGGTCTTCCGCCATTATTGGCCCTTCAATAACAATCGGTGGCACTGCCGTAAAACCCTGCTCGAGGAAAAGAACTGAAAGAATGAGTGGTAACAATCGAAAGATTTTCATTTACGAGTTTCCATATGGAGATGATCTGTCGTCACGACCATTTACCAAGGGGCTGGCAGCACATGGCTTTTCCCTCTGGCATAACATATGCTGCTTCTATGACAGACTCTCAATCTACACCTGTTCCCTCTTTTGCTCAATCACTCCTCTGCTTTAGCACAGTGGTTACCGTCATAGCTATCGGGTTATTCACGATGAACATAGACCTGCATGTGCTCATGTTTGTCTGTCTGATCTGGGTAGGCGCGAATATTCGATTCCTAGGGCTGCCCTATATCGAAATCCGTACCTTGATGGGACAAGCCATCCATCGCGCCTTACCGGCGATCTACATTTTCATATTGATAGGTATGGTTATTTCAAGCTTCATGCACAGTGGAACTATTGCCACTTTAATGCACTATGGCTTAACCTGGCTGACACCGGGACTCTTTTTGCCAGTAGGGATGATACTCTGCGCGCTCATGTCGGTCGCAACCGGCACATCTTGGGGAACGGTGGGAACTTTGGGTGTCGTGTTTGTAGGCATTGGCGGCACTCTAGGTATCCCTCTTCCTGTAGTCGTCGGCATGGTGGTTTCGGGCGCAACCTTCGGAGACAAGATGTCTCCCATCTCAGACACGACCAACCTAGCTGCAATGAGCGCAGAAACCAGCCTGTACCGACACATTCACGGTATGCTATTTACTACAGTACCCTCATTTGCAATTGCACTGGTACTTTTTACTCTGATCGGTACGCAATATGGCGGCATCGAAATTGTAGGGTCGCAGATCGAAACCATTCGAGAAGCACTAAGTGACAAATATCGTCTGTCGCCGCTCATCACCCTTTTACCAATTGTGCTACTTGCCACCTTGAGCATCCGACGCGTGGCTGCCGAAGTCGCCATGTCTGCCAGCATTGTGCTGGCCGTTTTCATAGCCGTAACCTATCAGCAGAGTGAGACATCGCAGGTATTGAATGCGTTGTGGATCAATATCCCCAGCAATACCGGCATTCAGAATTTGGATAACCTGTTAGGCCGCGGTGGCATCTCTAGCATGGCCTGGACTCTGATACTCGCGATTATGGCTCTGGCACTGGGTGGTCTAATGCACGGCGCTGGCTTCCTTCGCGTGCTGCTCAGCGGCATCATTGCAAGCGTTCAGCGGGTGGGCTCACTCGTTGCTACAACCATTATTTCAGGTCTGATTGGAAATATGACCATGGGAGAGGCCTATATTTCAATTATCCTCAACTGTCAGTTATTTCAGCTTAAGTATCGAGAGCAAGGTCTTGATCCAGCAGTCTTGTCGCGCACCGTCGAGGAAGGCTCCACCCTGACCACCGGATTAATCCCATGGACAACAGCAGGCGCTTTTTACAGCGCTACCCTGGGAATCAGCGCTCTTGAGTATGCGCCATACGCGTTCTTTAATTATTTAAATGCTGTTGTTGCGGTGACCATGGCGAGCACTGGCCTCGGCCTGATGGCCGGCGCCAGTGCTGCAGTGACCGACCAAGATTAGCCCAATACACAGTCCGAATGTCTCACGGGCAAGCCATCGTCTGACATCTGAAGCATGTCAACCGAGCGAGAGGCATAGCTGGCTAACTCAAGATTTCCAATGAGCTCATTTCCAAGATGAAACCAAACGGGGCAGTTTGCTGACTCGCCCAACACCCGAATTCAGGGCTGACTCTGCTTGCGCTGTTCAAGGTAATTTGACAAGGACCTGACCTCTTCCGCGGAAAATAGATACCCGAGCTTGGTGCGGCGCCAGAGGATATCCTCAGCTGTCATCGCCCACTCCCGGGAACAAAGATAGTCAACTTCAAGTTGGAATAGATTGGCACCGAAACAAAATCCCAGATCTCTCATGCTGCGCGCTTCTCCAACAATTTCTGGTGCACAGGTTCCGTAGCTGCGTAACCAGCGTCTAACGAGGCTCTGTGTTAGCCAGGGGTATTGTCCGACCAGCTGCTGTTGCAATTTTTCTGCCGCTTCGAAATCACCACCCGGCAGGACAGCGCACTCTGTCCAGCTTCCGGACATAGTCGGGAAAAACTCGCGCAATTGATCTAGCACCTGTTCAGCCAGCAGGCGGTAAGTGGTGACCTTACCGCCATAAACTGAAAGCAGCGGCGCAGTGGCCCTGTCCAACTGCAGCCGATAGTCCCTCGATACTCGGCTAGCTTTTTCGCCTTCGTTCTCAATCAGCGGGCGAATTCCTGAGAAAACCCCCACAACGTCTTTTTCACAAACAGCAGCTTTGAAATATCTGTTCACGATCTTCAACAGGTAATCAACCTCTGCCCTTGAAATGCGAGGAGCATCTAGATCACCTGAATATTCCTCTTCTGTAGTTCCCACAAGGGAAAAATCGTTCAAATAAGGAATCACAAATACAACCCGTCCATCTTTATGCTGCAGAAGGAACGCCCTGTTTTCTTCACAAAGCTTTGGCAGAACGAGGTGGCTGCCTTTAACTAATCTCAACCTATGAGCCTTTTTTTGGCCGGCGATTTCGCAATGGAGCTGACTCACCCAGGGACCGGTTGCATTCACGAGCACTTTACAAGTCAATGTTTTCTGGACGCAAGAAAGGTGATCCTTTGTCTCTACAGACCATTTTCCCGAGTTGGCTTTAGCATCCGTCACCTCATGGCGAGTCAGGATGACTGCTCCGCGCTGCTTCGCCTGCAGGGCGTTGGCCACCACGAGGCGCGAATCATCCACCTGAGCGTCCCAATACTCAAACCCTTTCCTTATCGAGGCCTCTAGAGGACCATCAGCAGAATACCCTACAGTTCGGGAAGCACCAAAGTGCTTACTCATGGCAAGACGGTCATAGAGAAACAAACCACAGCGAAGCAATACTGCGCTTCGAGAGTTTGGCAGTATGGGAATCTGAAATGCGAGCGGCGCTACCAGATGCGGGGCGGCTTTTATCAGCACTTCGCGTTCTTTTAGCGATTTCCTGACCAATCCAAAGTGATAATTTTCGAGATAGCGCAGCCCGCCATGGATCAGCTTTGAACTCCAAGAAGAAGTCGCACTGGCAAGATCGCCTTTCTCCAATAGCGCGACGGACAAACCGCGCCCAGCGGCATCTGCGGCTATTCCAGCACCATTAATGCCGCCACCAATTACCAGCAGGTCAAACTCTGATTGAGACTTAGTCACTCTGGAAACTTGAAACCAGCCAAACCGCGAGATGCTGGAAGACCCCATGCCTGTCACAAAACAACCGCTGGGATAGTGTAACATGACACTCGAGCGGTTTTTCTCAATGACAAATATATAGCGGTAGCTTTACGGCACGAGACAGTCAGAGGGGTTGCTCAAGGCTTCGCCTCCAGCATTGATACACAATAATCCAGTGAATTAAAAGGACGAACAGTATGCGCAACGCAATTCTCGCGATAGATCAGGGCACAACCAGCAGTCGCGCTCTTGTCTTTGATACTAGCGGCAACCAATTGGGCCTTGGACAACAGGAATTCGCACAGCATTTCCCGGATAACGGCTGGGTCGAGCACGATGCAGACGAAATCTGGTCTACCACGCTAGCGAGTTGCCTGGCCGCGATAAACTCTGCAGATATAAAAGCTAAAGAGATCCTGTGTATCGGCATCACCAACCAGAGAGAAACTACCGTCGTCTGGGACAGATCAACAGGCGAACCTATCCATAAAGCCATCGTCTGGCAAGATCGACGCACCAGCGACTACTGCGCCGAACTCAAGCAACAGCCAGACATAGTTTCCTCTATTCAGGAAAAAACCGGACTGCTGCTGGACCCCTATTTTTCGGCAACTAAGATACGTTGGATTCTTGATAACGTGCCTGATGCTAGAAAGCGTGCCAACCGTGGCGAGCTCGCTTTTGGCACCATCGACAGCTGGTTACTATGGAAGCTAACAAATGGCAAAAGCCACTTCACCGACGCCACCAACGCCTCTCGGACCATGATGTTTAATATCAAATCTCAGTGCTGGGATGAGGACCTACTTGCTCTGTTCGAAGTGCCTGCCTCGGTGCTGCCTCAAGTCAAGGATTGTGCCGCGGAATTCGGGGCTACCGAAGCATCTATCTTCGGCACTTCGATTCCAATCACTGGCATGATCGGCGATCAACAAAGCGCAGCATTTGGACAGGGCTGTTTCCAGAAGGGCATGGCGAAAAGCACCTACGGCACTGGCTGCTTCCTTTTGCTGAATACCGGCACAGAGGTACTCACCTCCAACAACCAGCTGCTCAGCACCGTTGCCTATCGCCTCAATGGTGAGCCCGCCTACGCCATCGAGGGAAGTATATTCATGGCGGGAGCTACAATGCAGTGGATTCGGGATGGTCTGAAACTGATTGGCGACGCCGGTGAATCAGAGGCGTTAGCCGAACGGAGTCGGGACGATCTTTCAGTCTACCTAGTACCGGCCTTTACAGGTCTCGGCGCCCCCTACTGGGATCCTGATGCCCGAGGAGCGCTATTGGGAATGACGCGCGATACGGGCCCCAAAGAAGTCGTAACCGCGGGGTTGATGTCTGTTTGCTACCAGACGAAAGATCTGGTTGAAGCGATAGCAGCGGATGGCGCCGAGCTCTCAACCTTACGCGTGGACGGCGGTATGGTGAGAAATAATTATATGCTGCAGAAATTGGCAGATGTGCTCGATACAGAAGTACATCGTCCTGCTATCACTGAAACCACGGCACTTGGAGCAGCTTATATGGCTGGGCTTCACCAGGGCGTATTCGAGTCACTGGACACAATCGCAGCAAGATGGCAGCTTGAACGTGCTTTCGCCCCGCAAAGTAATGAAAGCTGGCGAATCCGTCAATATACAGGTTGGCAAGACGCTGTCGCACGCATCCGCAGCCAGCGCTGATCGTCATGGAATTGCATCTGATCAGACATGGGCAAACTAATTGGAACGAAGAACGGAGAGCGCAGGGACAAAGCGATTCCGTGCTGACCGATCTTGGTGTGGAGCAGGCCAAAGCGCTCGGCACCCGCATAAGCGCAGTGCCGTTCGACGCACTTTACTGCAGCAGCAGTGTGCGAACTCGACA
>DORE01000108.1:0-13079 GCA_003514305.1 Gammaproteobacteria bacterium
GGCGAATTGGGAGTAGTTATGGGAGTTGAGCGGGGCGAGGTGGATGTTGGATTCGCGAACCATTACTACACCCTTCGACTTAAAGCTGGCAAGCCTGATGCTAGATTGGATCTGGCATTCACCAAGGGCGATTCTGGATGCCTGGTGAATGCTTCAGGTATCTTAGCTTTAACTTCGAGCAATACCGTTTTCAATTTCATGAGTTATTTGTTTACAAAGGAAGTTCAGTCATACCTGTCGAGCGAAGCGTTTGAAATTCCTTTTGTAGACGGCGTCGCGTTACCTCAGGGAATTCCTCGGCTGGATTCTGTATCTCCTCCAGCTATTGACCTTACGGAATTGTCAGACTTAAGGCCAACTCTCAATCTCATGCGTGAGCTCCGTGTTCTGTGAAATTAAGAGCCACGTTTTTTAGTGTCTCAACTGCAGTTGCTGCTCTCTCATTGTTGCCCGTGATAACTCTGCTAGTAATTGCAAGCGAGCAGGCAGAGGGCATTTATCTTGTACGGCATGAAATTTTCATTAATACAATGATTGTGGTTTTAGGAACCGCATTTTTGTCGATTCTAATCGGAGTGCCGCTCGCAATAATTACATCGATATTTGATCTGCCCTTCAAAAAAATACTTTTATCCTTCCTTCTTATGCCACTGGCTGTCCCAAGTTATATGGGAGCTTTCGCTTTTTACGATGCCTTTGGGCCTGGTGGTGAGCTTGATAGACTGTTACCAATCACGCCACCTTCCGTAGAGGGGGTATCTGGCACTATTTTCGTCCTTGCGTTATATACCTACCCATTCGTGCTCCTAACAACTAGATCCGCGCTCGCGGGATTAGATTCCAATCAAATATTTGCGGCACGCACGCTTGGGGCAGGGTTTTTTGAAATTTTTCTAAAAGTAATTATTCCGAGAGTAACCAATGCTATCGCCGGCGGCGCATTGTTGGTGGGGCTGTACGCGATCTCTGATTTTGGCACTCCAGCCATATTAGGCGCGAACACTTACACGCGGTCGATTTTTGTAGAGTATAACGCGCTAGGCTTCAGCCAAGCCGCTAATCTGTCTCTTCAGCTTGTTTTTATAATATCACTTTTTCTGGCCCTAGAATCTCGCGCAAGAATAACCAGAGCTTTGCCTAGTCAATTCGTCGCCATAAGCCTTGGAAGGGGAGGCAAGTATCTAGCTTTCCTTTTAGTGGGAACAATTATATTTGTCTCGACAGCACTGCCCGTGATTGTTTTTTTGTTTTGGCTCAGTCGAGAAGGTGTTGTGGGGGTCGAGCTTTTAACAGTTATGAATTCGCTTTTGGTTTCGTTCGTGTCAGCCATTTTGATTGCCTTGATTGCTATACCGGTTTCAATGACAGTAACAAAAGGTCGGGTGGGTAAGGCATTAGGAAAAGTGATATATCTTGGGTTTGGTATACCCGGCATTGTTATGGGTACTGCGTTTATATATGTGGGACTGCAGTTCCCTCCGATTTACCAGACGTTCTTCCTTCTTTTACTGGCCTATCTGCTTCGGTTTCTTCCTCTAAGTGTGAGCTCAATCAGAAGTAAATTAGAAGGGCAAGATGAGAGTTTGATAAACGCTGCTAAATGCTTAGGCGCTCGAGAATATGAGATATTTTCCCGCATTACACTGCCTCTACTCAAAAAGGCTATCATTGGAGGAGGAGTTTTGGCATTTCTAGAAACGATTAGAGAGTTGCCGGCGACCCTCGTTCTTGGGCCCATTGGCTTCGAAACTCTTGCGACCTACATGTGGCGGGTTTACGAGGGTGGATACTTTGCTCTTGCTGCTGTGCCTGCTCTTCTGATCATGGGGGTGTCTGTTTTATCTTTGGTGGCAACTTTAGCCATGGAAGAAAACTCAAGGTAAAAGCTGAACAGGAAGACGCTATGCTTCAGGTAACAGACCTCAACGCTGGTTATTCTGGCAAAAACATCTTGTCGGACATCACTTTCACATTGAACAGTAATGAGGTGATTACCCTTGTCGGTCCAACAGGTTGTGGTAAGACGACAATACTGTTGGCATTATCCGGCATTATACCAGTCTCAAAGGGAGAGATTGCTACCTCAGCTTGGGTTGCCACCGCCGATACTCAGATAGCAACAGAAGCTCGGGAAGTCGGAATGGTCTTTCAAGACTTTGCTTTATTCCCGCACATGACGGTAGAGGAGAATGTTAGCTTTAGAGTAAAAGATAGAAAGAAGATAGATCATTGGATGAGTCTTCTTGGCTTACAATCAATACGAAGGCAAAAACCAGCGCAGCTTTCCGGCGGACAAAAGCAGCGCACCGCCCTTGCGCGAACGCTTGTACATGACCCGTTGTACATCTTGCTGGATGAACCACTTTCAAACCTCGATACCTCTTTAAAAGATAGCGTTCGCTGGCAGATTAGAGAAGCGCTCAGATCAAGCAATGTGCCGGCTATATGGGTCACTCATGACCAAGCTGAGGCGATGTCAGTAGGAGATAGAGTCGGTGTAATGATGAACGGGAAACTTGTGCAGCTCGATCAGCCCGAAAGTATCTTCAGGAAGCCAAATAGCCCTGAAATTGCTTCATTTCTTGGAGAAGCTGTGTTCTTGAAAGCGAGCATTTCTGGTCAGTTTGCCAGAACGATCCTTGGCGACGTTGGGATATACACGGGTAACGATGGTTTTGAAAATTCTGAAGTCGTTGTCTTGATGAGGCCTTGGGACTTTTCGGTCGAAATTGCCTCGGATGGCAATGGCTTTGTCGATTGGATACGCTTTGAGGGCGAAACAAAACTGGTGAGGATTACGCTGAGTTCTGGCGAGAAAATTCTTGTCCGAATGAAAAGTTATGAAGCAATTGATCTTGGGAAAACTGTGAAGGTCACGATCAGCAGTAATGGATCTCACCCAATTTATCCAAAATTTTGAAAAAGTAGAGCTTGGAGTTCTTAGCCTTTATCACCATAGATTGTGGTATTGATCGTCGCTGGTCGTTTCTCGGAAGTACAGTTTTTAGCCTTTAATTTGTGCCCTTCTCGATTAACTTGTTGACAATAATTCTCATTTAGATTGATACTTCAGTTGAGGAAGTCATTTATGTACGTATGTATTTGCCGTCAAATTACCGACCACGAGATTCGCGACACTTGTCAAAAAGGAAGCAACTCGTTCTCCGAATTGCGTGAACGGCTTGGTGTTGCCTCCGACTGCGGTAAGTGCGGTAAACTGGTAGTAGATATTGCGGAGGAATACTCTAAGTCCGCGTCTTTCGTCAGTGCAAGTCAGTAATTCACCCTTCTGACGTCGCCGGGCCGTACCTTCTGCTATTGCTATTCGATCTCCCCGGGCTCAGCCTCTACCCAAATCTGTCGATATTTCTGGTATAAGCGATCTTGGAAGGCGCCCTAGCGACCGTCCTTGCGCTCTTTTAAGCGATTTTTAAGTCCCCCTATGCTTGCTTGTATTGATTTGGGTTCCAACAGCTTCCACCTCCTGATCGGAGAATGGCAGTATGGGAGAATAAAGATCGTCGAGCGTTTGAGCGAGAAAGTTCAGTTGGGAGAGAATGTTAATCAGACTGGCTCTATATCGTCGGCAGCGTTCGAGCGTGGGCTCGCTTGTTTGCGCCGTTTTGCTCATCTTATGGCGCAGTATCCCTTACAACAGTATTGGGCTTTGGGCACCAACACATTTCGTGTCACAAAGAATGCTGATTTATTTATCGACCATGCTGCAGAAATCGGGATCGATATATCCGTCATCTCTGGCGTTCAAGAGGCGGTCCTTATCTATGCTGGAGTGATTACGGATTTGCCTACGGACGATATCCATCGTCTCGTGATTGATATTGGCGGCGGTAGCACAGAACTCGTTATTGGTAGTCATCATAAGCGATTACTTACTGAGAGCCTGTCGATTGGCAGTGTGGCATGGCGCGACCGCTTCTTCTATGAAGTTAGGCCGGATCTTGAGTCGATTTTAGCTGCGATGGCCGCAGGTCGGCGAGCAGCGGT
Organism: Gammaproteobacteria bacterium; assembly: GCA_003514305.1. Taxonomy (GTDB): domain Bacteria; phylum Pseudomonadota; class Gammaproteobacteria; order Pseudomonadales; family Pseudohongiellaceae; genus UBA9145. The sequence continues at coordinate 4,006 of DORE01000108.1, forward strand.
TGAGGTCTTTGCCTCGGTTGCTCCGGGCGTCGCTAGGTGTGGTTGGCAGCAAGCCTATGCTTCCTCAGGAACTGTTAAAATGCTGTCGGCTATCTGTGAAGGGCTAGGTTACGGAAAAAATGTAGTTTCGCTGCAGGGTCTTGACGAGTTGAAGGGTCTCCTAGCAAAAACAATTGGTGAACAAGGCGAGCTGAAGGGGCTGAAAGAAGCGCGCCGAGACCTCTTGTTATCAGGCTGGTGTGTGCTGTCAGGATTGATGGAGGCTTATAGTGTGCCGACAGTCCGGTTCAGTGCGACTGCACTTCGAGAGGGTATGCTCGATTTTATGGTAAAAAATGAAAAAACTTTTGATGTTATGACGCAAAGTGGCCTCCCGCGTGTCAGTAGCACAACGCCACAGGTGATTTGATCGATAATGTCATAATGAGTTTTTGCAGACCAAACCCATAATTTCCGAGGCGCCGCGAAAGTCGTTATTGATGCAAGTGCTAATTATGCTGATTGAAGTTTGAGGGCTTACTTTTTAGTGAAGTCGGGGCTTCCGCAATCGGATTGTGATCGACGCTAACTTTGACCTGGCTTAGCGGAAATCGGCAACTTAAGCGGTTGCCTTTTCCACTATAAAGTATATCGTCAGCTCTCCATCGTGTCGGTACGCGATGCGCCTGACGATTGCCAGCTCCAGGCCTGTGCCGCCGGCCTGCGATAAATTTAACGTGCTCGACAAAGATGAAGATGAACTGCCGATTTTGTTGGCCAAAAAGAGCGAACAAGCTCTGTTGTTTTGATGGTGTGTCGATTTCCAGTGCTAACAGGAGTAAAAGGTCCTTGACAGAGCTCTCCATGCGCGAAGGTTGCTGATGCATCTGGGTGAGAGGCTTATCGCACTTCTTGTCGGGACTTCAAATGATGTCCATTATGGTTTCGAGATGGCCCTTGATTGCGGTGATTGAAGTGCCAAGTTCTTGGGAGACATTGCTAACGATATCTTTTTGCATCTGCTCGAGTAGATATAGTTGGGTAATGTCTCTGATAATCACCAGGCGCTAATTTTCTCCGAATAGGGCAATTTTAATCTCTGACTTTTTACTGTTGTCACTCGATACACTGATGTGGAGCGGTTTATCATAGACATTCCTTCCGAGACATTCGGTAAAACTGGGATCGCGAATCAAATTCGTTACGGGTAGCCGTCTGTCTTCTGGACATCGCAAGCCTAATAAAGATTCACTGACTTTACTCCACCAGTCGAGGTGGTCGTTTCGGTCAACTGTAATGATCGCCATCTCCAGTCCTGCTTTAGACTTCTGAGCTTTATTGATGATGTTTTCCAAATAGGTGCTGGACCGTCGTTCCTGCTTCAGGGCCTGTAAATGCCATAAAAAATCACTATCCAAAAGCCGAAGCTCCATGGTGGCTCAGGCCGATCGGATGTGTGGTTTTTAGCAGGCCATTAGGTGAGGCGATGCATCTAGACCAAATTGAATAATGCATTGCAGCTAAAAGGCCGGGTAAGAGGGGGCAGAAGTTGATTTAGAAAGTAATCAGTTAAACAAACCGCAGCCAGTGTTAGCAGCTGTCTTTTGAGTTCCGTGCGCCAGCCTTGCGCAATTGAGTTTCTTGCTGTTCGAGATTAGAGAAAGACGCCCTATTGTAGGGTTTCTACTTGATTAATTGAGCATAACTCGCCCGAAAGTCTGAAGAACAAGCGTGGCGTTCGCTATCTCAATTGATCGGATGTTCCCTGTTTTTCGTTTTTTGAAAGCGCTGCTAGTGTTCCGGCACTGTTCTAAACCGGTCGATAGCGGCTGAGAGATCCATCTATTTGGCTGTGATGCAAGCTTGGTGACGTTGCTATGCCTCGTATAAGTTTTAGCGGCTCAGTTTTGCGGCAAGACAGTGGAGACGATTATGGAGCCATTTGAGACAATCGAAATTGATGATGACAACCTGAATTGGATCGAGCCTGACTCCCTGTCTTCTGTTTTGGGTCCTGCAATGCAATCGCTTCTGTCCGACAGAGGTTCTTTAACTCAACAATTGATTGAAGTAAGCAACTGTTCTTTCCGGGTGCATATGATACAGCAGGCGTGGCGGAGCGTGCTGAGACAAAGCTTACGGAAACTTTTTGGTCCGGTAGCAACATCGCACAAGTTCTGGTCCCGTAAATCAGTTCTGCTTTGTGACAGGCAGCCTGTTGTTCTCGCGCACAGTCTCATGCCAGCACATGCGGTTAAGTCTGAGCTCGGTCAGGTTCTTGACCTAGGAGAGCAACCGTTGGGCGATTTCCTGTTTTCACAGGACAGCCTAAAGCGCGACGCCTTCCAGTTCGCCCATTCGAACCGGGGATATTGGGGGCGCCGGAGCATATTTCATTTGAATAGTAAGCCAATCATGGTTGCTGAATTCTTCTTGCCTGGAGAAATGCTGGATAGACTTATACGCAGAACGCGATGAGCCTCGCTTATTATCGTGTTGTAAATCTTTGCCATCGAGCTGTCGGCAAGTTCTCGCCCGTGGCGTTGACGATGACACGCTGGAAAATGCAGTAAAAGAAAAAGATCTCCCCCGTGAAGCAGCCAGCTGAGCTCAAGGCTCTGAAATGTTCGCGAGTGATACTTGCCGGAAAGGTGTCGCTTTGAAATCACTCTAGAATTTGCGCTGACTGGCTTGTTTAACTCCGACCCCGCATCGATGCAAAAATTCGCCACGGCGTCCTCTCTTTCGGGGTATCTGCTTGTATCAAATGACGGCCTGCATTATGCTCTTTACTGGCTTTTTACCTGATTCATTGTTCAATTTAAGACTGGTGACATGTTAGATATCAAAGCCACATCCGCTCTAGAAGGGAAGTTGATTATCGACCTCAGTCGAGTTCTCGGAGGACCATACTGCTCTCAGATACTCGGCGATCATGGCGCTGAGATAATCAAAATTGAACCACCGCGCGGAGACGAAACGCGTGATTGGGGGCCACCGTTTCATGACGAAGATTCTGCCTACTTCATTGGAGTGAATCGAAACAAACGCGCCATGGGTCTTGATCTTTCAGTTCCCGGAGGCCGCGAGGTTTTAATGCGGCTGCTAGAAAATGCTGATGTTCTGCTGGAAAATTACAAGCCAGGCACTATGGAATCCTGGGGGCTTGGATATGAAGAAGTGCTACGAGAACGCTTTCCTAAACTTATCCATTGTCGTATCAGCGGATTCGGTAGCGATGGGCCTTGGGGTGGATTTCCGGGCTATGACGCAATCATCCAAGCGATGGCCGGTTGGTTCAGCGTAAACGGGGAGGCCGGGAGTAAGCCGACACGACTTGGACTGGCCGCTGTAGATATGGGTACCGGCCTTTACACTTCAATCGCAATATTGATGGCCTTGATCGAGCGAGAGAAATCGGGGACGGGGCAGTATCTGGACATGACGCTATTCGACTGTGCTGTATCACTGATGCACCCTCATATCGCAAATTATACTTTTTCTGGTGAAATCCCCGGGCCAACTGGAAATGCGCATCCCAACATTTCACCTTACGACACTTTCCGCACACAGACCGTCGACATCTTCATTGGCGCTGGCAATAACAGGGCGTGGGGAAAACTGTGCAAAGAACTTGACCGAGAGGGACTGATCAGCGATCCGCGGTTCGCGACTAACATAGATCGCGTGACGAACCGAGATGCGCTAAAAGCGGAAATTGAGTCTGTTCTTGTCAAGTATCCAGGAGAAGAAATAGGCGAGAGATTAGCGCAAGCCGGGCTTGCCGCAGGCCCAATCCATAACACTGAACAACTTGTTCAACATCCGCATACGCATCACAGGCAGATGGTGGTTGAAAAGGAGTGGTATAAAATGTCAGGCACTCCGATAAAGTTTTCCCGCACCCCGGGAGCGCTTCGCTTTCTTCCGCCTAAATATGGCGCGGACACTCGTGCGATTCTTGCTGAGTTTGGGTTTAGCGAGGAGGAAGTCGCTGACCTTATAAAAAGCAATACCGTCCTCACGCGCCGAACTCGCTGAATTGCTTCCTCTGCCGGTTTGATTCTCGAGCACATTCCGTCTCCTGTTCGCCCGACCGGCTGTCGATTGGATCAGCATTGTCCGGAGGTCCTTGCGAGCATACTGCATCACCTAGCGAATTAGACAACTATTGCAAGCGCGTTCGCTTGTTCGCGGAGAGACGGGTTTTGTTTGTCGCATAGAAACTTCGAATTACAGAGAATTCCGCGTGGCGAGGTTCTTACCTGTTGGCAATCTTCAGTTTCATTGAGTCACCTATTGGTTAATTACATTCTGGGTTTCTAGCAGAGGTGAACGCGGCGCATTTGCATCCTATTGGGAAATAGGGCCTCTTCTTCGGACGCAGTTTGGGTAATGGCAGAGATCTGCTCTTATTAACAGATTTTTTGTGAAGAAACCTGCTCAGAGGTTAATGTGTCAAACCTAATACTGATCAATGAACGCATAACAGATCGATGTTTATTCTCTGTTACTAGGTAATGAACGACATAGCAAGGCTTGCTTATTCGGCAGTCGGAGCTGTTCGTTGTTGTGATTTTGAGTTAGAATTTTTTGTACACAACCTGCCTGATTTTGTAGATGATGCAAGCTTTGCTGTTAACTGAGGCTATAGGACTAATATGAATTCTGATTACAGTCTGAGCAACCTTTTTAATTTAGAAGGGAAGACAGCTCTTGTCACAGGTGGTAGTTCGGGTCTCGGTTTGAACATGGCTAAGGCCTTAGTTCAGAACGGTGTAAAAGTAGCTATTTGTTCCCGTCGAAAGGAAAAAATGGACCTGGCGCTATCTGATTTAAGAAAATTTGGGGACTGTATAGCAATTACCGCTGACATTACCTTACCGGAAGATCGTAGTAGGGTGCTGGAAGGAGTCGAGCAGTATTTCGGATGTCTTTCGATTTTGGTTAATAACGCAGGCGCCAACTGGGGTGCGCCGTTAGCTGAGTATCCCGATGAGGGATTTGAAAAGGTTATTTCAACAAACCTCAATGCTGTTTTTGCGCTAACCCGGGATGCGGTGCCGCTGCTTAAAAAGTCCGCATCGGTGGAAAATCCTTCACGAATAGTCAACATAGGTTCTATGGATGGCTTGCACGTACCGGTTGTCCAGCGGGTTCCCACTTTTGCCTATTCTGCCAGCAAGGCAGCACTACATCATTTGACGCGCGCTTTGGCCGTTGAGCTGGGCCCCCAGTGTATAACAGTAAACGCCGTAGCACCGGGATTTTTTGAGTCCCGTATGACAGACTATATTTTTGAGCATTATTTGCAAGATATCGAAGCGGATTGCCCTCTCAGGCGAGTTGGGCAAGCCGAAGAGATTGCCGGTGTGATCATTTACCTTGCCTCGAGAGCAGGAAATTACACCAACGGCGCTGTTATCCCGCTAGACGGGGGCACAAGTGTTTCTAAAGGGGCCAAACCCTGGGATGAGAGGTGAGTCGTTTTTAGCTCTGCATATAGTGTTTAAAAATTGATTTTAGAATCTACAGAACGGGAGATTGCATGAACTTGTTTAGCCTTGAAGGCAAAGTTGCGCTGGTTACGGGGTCGACAAAGGGAATTGGGCGAGCAATCGCGTATCGGATGGCAGAGCAGGGCGCCAAAGTAGTCATTTCCAGCAGAAATCAGGAAGCTTGTGATGCTGTCGCTGCAGAATTGAGAGGCAAAGGGCTGGAAGCAACAGGTGTCGCTTGCAATATTAATTATCAAGAGCAGCTTGAGAATTTGGTGAACGCCTCGCGAGCCGCTTACGGCGTGGTAGATATCCTAGTGTGTAATGCTGCGTTGAATCCCTACTTTGGCCCCTCTCAAGATATTCCCGACGCGGCTTTTGACAAAGTGATGCAGGCAAACATTGGTAGTGTCCATCGTTTATGTAAACTCGTGATGCCGGATATGGCCGGCTCAGGCAGTGGGGCGGTCATCATTATCTCCTCTATCGGAGGCCTCAAAGGTAGCGAAAGCCTTGGGGCGTATGCAATCTCAAAAGCCGCGGACATGCAGATTGCTCGTAATCTGGCAGTTGAATGGGGGCCACAAAATATACGCGTCAACTGTATTGCGCCCGGGTTGGTCCGAACCGATTTCGCTCGCGCCTTGTGGGAAAATCCTGCGATTTATCAAGATACCGTATCAAAGTATCCATTACGCCGAATCGGCGAACCAGATGAGATTGCCGGAGCAGCAGTATTTTTAGCTTCAGCCGCCGGTAGTTTTACAACTGGGCAGACTATTGTCATTGATGGAGGCGGCACTATCGCAGGATGAAGGGTTTATCGGGTATTCTCTTAATCTTAAGCCTTAAGAATAGGGTCGTTGGTTGGACTGTGAGCTAGAATATGAAACTCAGTGAAATAAGGAAGAATTAGTGATGATGGATCTTGGTTTAACCGAGGAAATGGATGAGATAAAGGGCAAAATTCTTAACTTTGTCGAAACTCAGGTAGAGCTGGTCGAAGGGGAGTATCTTGAGCAAGTCGATGTTGGCGATCGTTGGTCACATACGAAGCGCCAGGACGAAATCCTCAATAACTTAAAGGATGCTGCTCGCGACCTAGGACTCTGGAATTTCTTCTTGCCTGAGAGTCAGGGCGGCGCCGGAATAAGTAATCTTGAGTATGCACACTTGGCTGAGATTATGGGTCGAAGCCGCCTTGCCTCCGAGGCATTCAATTGCTCGGCACCGGATACCGGTAACATGGAGGTGCTGGAAAGGTATGGATCTGAAGAGCAAAAGAAACAATGGCTTGAGCCGCTCTTGGCGGGCGAAATTCGTTCAGCCTTTGCCATGACGGAGCCCGGGGTTGCCTCATCGGACGCAACAAATATCTCTACGTCTGCTGTGCTTGATGGCGACGAATGGGTGATCAGCGGAGAAAAGTTCTATATTTCTGGTGCCGGTGATGCGCGCTGTAAGATTATGATAGTGATGGTGGTCACTGATACCAATGCCCCAAAGCACAATCGCCAATCACAGATTCTGGTGCCGATGGACGCCGACGGTGTCGAGGTTGTGCGACCCATGCATGTGTTTGGAAAGGACGATGCACCGCACGGACATATGCACATTAAATTTCACAACGTTCGTGTGCCAGAGAGTAACATTATACTCGGTCGAGGAAGGGGCTTTGAAATTTCTCAAGGGCGCCTCGGCCCCGGTCGTATTCATCACTGCATGCGCTCAATTGGAGCCGCTGAAAAAGCTTTGACACTGATGTGCGAGAGAGCAACCAGCAGAGAGGCTTTCGGTAAACCGCTTGCGGAACTGGGCGGCAACTACGATGTGATCGCAGACAGTCGAATCGAAATCGATATGTGCAGGCTGCTGGTGCTGAGGACCGCTTGGCTGATGGATACGATAGGCAACAAGGCAGCAAGGGACGCAATTTCTCAAATCAAAGTGGCCGTGCCGAATATGGCCTTACGTGTTATCGATCGGGCCATTCAAATGCATGGCGCTGCTGGTATCGGTCAGGATTTCCCTCTGGCCGCGCTATGGACGAGCCAGCGAACTTTGCGCCTCGCCGACGGCCCAGACGAAGTTCATCGTCGAGTAATCGCGCGCAAAGAGCTTGCAAAATATCAATAGGTCAGCAAAAGAAACCGCCGATAATAGGAACTTTGTAGGTTCCCATTTTTTTACCTGCTGAAATGACGTTTAGCGTCTCAGTTATCGTCCCTAGTTTTAATCGCGCTCCAGTCTTACCTCGCGCGTTAGACTCTCTGCTTGCTCAGACAAACAAGGCTGCTGAAATTATCGTTGTTGATGATGGCTCCAGCGACGGAACGAGTTCACTGGTGAAGCGAGATTATCCAGGCGTTAAATTATTGGTTCAAGAGAACCACGGAGTGAGTGCGGCACGCAACGCCGGTGTATCGCTAAGCAGCGGTGAATGGTTGGCGTTTTTGGATTCTGATGATGAATGGCTTCCTGAGAAATTGGCACATCAGTTAGCTTTTGCGCGGAAAAACCCTGACATTAATCTTATACACACCAATGAAATCTGGATTCGGAAAGGAGTTCGGGTAAATCCAATGCGCAAACATCGTAAATTCGGTGGCCAGATTTTTGCAAAATGTCTGCCAAGGTGCATCATATCGCCCTCTTCAGCTATGATCTCCCGCACGCTGTTTGATCGAGTGGGGGGCTTCGATGTGGAGTTACCAGCATGCGAGGATTATGACCTGTGGCTCCGTGTTTGCCATCAGCAAGAGGTGGCGTATGTCGAGCGGCCATTAATTAAGAAATACGGAGGCCATGAAGACCAACTTTCATCGAAATATTGGGGTATGGACCGATTTCGAATCAAATCGCTGGTTAGACTGCTGGAGCAGTCATCGCTGAACAAGGAGCAGGAGGCAATGACACGACGTACCCTTCATGAAAAGTGCCGCGTACTGATGAATGGGGCCGTGAAGCGGTGCAATAATGACTTGGCTGCTTACTGTACAGAAATTATGAATATCTATGAACTCTAAGTCAGTTCTGGTTAATTTGGTGGTAGCACTTCCGGCGGAGAGCAAGCCACTCCGAAAGTGGTTTCAGTTGAAGCCTGTGAGGCATACAAAGAACGTCTATCAATCGGAAGAAGAGTTGCGGTTACTGGTGACGGGAATGGGTCGAAACAACGTGAAGCAGAGTTTCGGTAGATTGGGTAGCGGAGGGACATCATCACAATTCTCATTAGCCTGGCTAAATGTTGGGATTGCAGGTCATCGAGAACTGCCTGTTGGTGAGACGATGATTGCTAACAAAATAAGTTGCGCCGAGAGTGCGAAGTCAGTGTTTCCTACTCCCGTACTGTCGGGGAAAAATTATGGTGAGGTGATTACCGTCGATGAGCCTGAACTGGATTATCCGCAAAATGCGGCCTATGACATGGAAGCTTCTGCCTTTTGGAACATTGCTTCCAGCAATGGAGCCCTTGATCTGATTCAATGTTGTAAATTGGTTTCAGACAATCCTTGTCACGGAGTCGAAAAGATCACCACAGAGCTAATTGAAGAAATCTTCCACGCCGCTTCAGAAGAGATTAGACAGCATGTCGAT
>DORE01000108.1:13477-52792 GCA_003514305.1 Gammaproteobacteria bacterium
TTGAGTGTGAATCAGGCGCGGCAGGTAAGGCGGCTCTGTCAGCGATTCATTGCGCTGAACAGAGTGCGTGAATTGGAAAATCTGCTGGATGTGAGATACAAAAAAGGGCGAGACTTCATACATGCCCTTCATAAGGCTTTACAAAGCCCATGCGAGAAAGCCGCAGAATGAAATTTTCAGCCGTTTACATCGAACGAGAGATCTCTGAGCATGACTCGGTAAAACGCATAATCGCCAAGGTACGGGAAGTGCCAATCATCACGATTGAGCGTTATGGTGAAGTTTTCAACCGTACCGGACAGAACTTTAGGATCCAGAAGCGAGCACCCGCATTAATTCTTGCAAAAAAGCATGGAAAAACGGTGCTGCCAGCCCCCGAAGGTTATGGCTTTGAACAGGGCCGTGGGTTCTATTTTTCCCACATGCTGAACTGTTTATACGACTGTCGCTACTGTTTTCTGCAGGGGATGTATCGTTCAGCGCATTACGTGCTTTTTGTAAATTTTGAGGATTTTATGACGGGCATTGATACTGAGGCCTCCAATCATGAGGGAAAAACTGTGTTTTACAGTGGCTACGATTGCGACAGTCTGGCGATGGAGCCGATAAGCGCTTTTTGTGAGAGTTTTATTCCGTTTTTTGCAAAAAGGCCTAAGTCGATTTTGGAGATCCGTACAAAGAGCACTCAAGTTCGTCAGCTATTGGGTTTCGAGGCGGTCGATAACTGTATCATCGCAATGAGCTTCACTCCCGAAGCTGCATCGAACCGATGGGAACATAAAGTTCCGACTCTAGGCAAACGCCTGCAGGCCATAAAAAAGCTGCAGCTTGCCGGTTGGAAGGTAGCTGTCAGATTTGAACCGGTTATTGCTGATAAAGCTGTCGAAGCTGATTACGATGCGTTGTTTAAGCAAATATTCAGCGTCCTGTCAGCAGATGAACTGCACTCTGTGAGCCTGGGAGAATTTCGTCTGCCAGTACAGTTCCACAAAGCTCTGGTAAAGCTTTATCCGGAAGAAGATCTCCTGGCACGGGAAACCGCTCAGCATGACGGCATACTGTCCCTGGTGGAAGGGGGCGAAGCGCTTCTCAGATCGCTAGAGGATAAGCTTTTCAGCTATGTTGACCGATCTTGTTATTATCGATGCGCCTAGTTTTGATTTGTGAAATGCGTCAAGCTGCTGTGGCGAATATGAGCCTGGGGGAATTCAGATGACGTCAATCGGTCGGGGAGTCGCAATCATCACGGGAGCCTCCTCGGGTATCGGTTTGGCTTGCAGTAAAGCGTTCCTTGCTGCTGGGTTTGAGGTGGTGGGTCTGGCCAGAGACTTTTCCAAAACGGATCTGGACCATTCAAATTTAAGAAAAGAATGTTTGGATTTGTCATGCTCAGAGGCAGTCCAGAGGGTACTTCCTTCTATACTCAATTCCCTCACGGAGCCTCTGAAGGTCTTGGTCTGTAACGCGGGTATCGGAAAGATTGGGTACCTAGAGCAACTCGCTGTTGCAGATATCGAAAAAGTTCTTGCGACTAATTTACTCGGCCATATCTTGATCACTAAATACTGTTTGCCGATTCTTAAACAGCAAAACGAATGCTCTGATCTTATCTTTATCGGCTCCGAATCGGCTCGGCAAGGTGGTAAAGAGGGAAGTGTATACAGTGCGAGTAAATTTGGTCTCCGTGGTTTCGCGCAATCTCTTCGTTCAGAGTGCGCAAAGGCGGGTGTAAGGGTTAACTTGATTAATCCGGGTGCAGTTCGGAGCTCCTTCTTTGACGATCTGCACTTTGAACCAGGACCAGGAGACGAGAATGCTATCTTGCCCGCCGACGTCGCGGCTATGGCTCTCACGGCAGTTAACCTGCGCGCCGGTACAGTGCTTGATGAAATTAACATGTCGCCGCTCACAAAGGTATGGCAATCAAAATAATAATTACCGATTAGCTGAACTTGATCTGACGTTGTGGTGCTGGAACAAAACAAGAAGGCGAACTGCGACAGTTTGTCGCGGCTAAAAATTAGATTTTTGCTAGGTCCGCGGCTGCCGGGATGCGATACTGCTGTCTCGATTGCAAGTTGTATCGATCGGTGTCGATTTTTGCACCGTCTCTTCGTAGCCAAATGTTTTTGTCAGCTAAGTTAAGCAACTAGCGAGAGTAAAAGGAATGAAATCACAAAGATACGTTCAGAAATTTTGCCTAACAGTGTTCACAGCGTTAGGAGTCGCAGTAAGCGTCAACGCACATACGGGATTAAAGGAATCGATACCGGCTGCTGGTTCCACGGTCCAAACTGCCCCGTCGCAAATAGTGTTGATGTTTACGGGCCCGGTTCGACTCATTAAGCTCGATGTGGTTGGAGAAACCGAGGCTCAGGTTTCTTTTCGTCGGTCATCGCAACCAGAATCCATATATCGAGTCGCTTTGGCAGGTTTAGCCAAAGGAGAGTATGAGGTGGAGTGGGCCGCGATCGGTGCAGACGGGCACACGATGGCGGATTCATTCCGGTTTGTGTTGGACTTCACCAACATTGAGTCTTCTGCCCCATAACGCCGAGGGTTTGTGAAATGGTCCTGGACCCTCCCCGAAATCGGGTAGGCAATTGGTTCTCATGTTTATTACACCCAGCTGGGAATTACTCAGCGTTTTAAGCAAAGTAGTCATTTATCTAGGTGCTGCAAGTGCATTTGGTGGATCCTTTTGTCTTGTCAACTACAGTGACGAAAAGCACGCTGCTTTACAAAAGGTGCTGATATTGCATCTGGCTGGCGCTCTGCTTGGCCTTCAGGCGGTTGCTGCCGGGTTTCTGGCACAAGTAGGTACAGCTAATAATTCTGGCCTGGCAGGTGCCTTTGATCAGAAAATGGCGAGCCTGCTACTTGATACGCAAATTGGAGATCTAAGCTTATTGCGTGCTATCGGATTTGTCATATTGATAGGCTCCGGGATCTTTTTTTATCATGCTTCCCGACAGCAGGGCCGAACACTCAGCCGGCGCTTTTACCAACGATTCTTTGCTTTGAATACTGTTGGTTTTACTTTTCTTCTACTCAGTTTCCGCTTTGGTGGTCATGTTTCGGTGCAGTCCATGCCCGTGCAATTGGCGCTCGCGATTCATTTCACGATGTACGCACTTTGGATTGGCTCTTTGTATCCGCTTTTGGTGATTTCCCGAACAGAGCGAGTCGCCGAACTGAGAGTAAGTTTAGAAAGATTCTCGAAACATGCCATTTTGATTGTCTCTCTGCTTCTGATCAGTGGACTGACGCTGATGTTCAGCCTCATACATTCAATTACGGAGTTATTCACCACGACCTATGGCCTGGCTCTTCTGTTTAAATTACTGTTGGTGATCAGCTTATTAGGCATTGCGGCGCTGAATAAATTCTCCATAGTGCCGAGACTTTTGCTGCAAACCGACGTTGCTAAGTTTCAGCGCTCATTAAGAATTGAAATCGCGGTTGCAGCTGTCCTGCTTCTGCTGACGGCGTGTCTTTCCACAGCCTTGGGCCCTGCAATGCATGGAGATGGGCGGCTGGCCTACAATCCAGCCTGTGAGCTTGACGTTTTAGGCTAAATGCTGATCAAAGACATTTGAACAATTACAGCAAAACGAAGAAGTCAAACGTGGTCTTCTTTGAATCACGATCGGCGCCCTCTCGTGGGACTTCAAGAAATTCGTAGGCACGAGTACCGAAAATGGCGCAATCATACCTGTGTGTTATTGAGGGCGTGCAGGAGCAGAACTGTTCCACTTTCTCAAATTTTATCAACGGGATTGAAGATAGCCCATTCGCGGACGATGTAGACCTGCGGCGTTTCATTGTTTTTTGTGCCGGGATCAGCAAATCACACTCAGATTGTTTCATTTCGATGACCTAATAAAGCTCGGAGCGCAAAGTGGTGATCAAAATAGATTTGCAATACAGACAGCTGACTAAATTGACATGCCGAATGTCTTTGATCGGATTGCCAAGGTAACGATTGCTGTGTTCGTCTTTCCAACGCTGAGGATGTGCTGATTGACCAGGTCCAGCAAGGCTATGCGGTATGGATAATAGGGTTATGGAAGGTGACATAATCATAGCGCTAGATTGTCAAGTTATTTCAAATCTCGAAGCGGTGAGATCAGCAACTCGAGCAGGGCCACGCGTCAAGGTGCTTCAGATTGCTCGAAGAGGACAAGCACTAAAGCTTTTGATTCCCTCGTCATAGGAGTTACTGCCCAGCATGGGCACCACTGCGCACTAAAAAGAGTGCCTCCTTGGCCGATCTATCTAAGGGTAGGATTTGTTACGCCGTAAACGCGTGCGCAGTTACCGTTGCCGTGTGTCTCGGCTGGTACGAGTACCGTGAGCACTCCGTCATAAGTCTATTTTCAGGGCACTATTGGTTTAATGAGTGCCTAGCAATTTGCGCGATGGCCCTTAAAACATTCAGGTTATTACTTTGTCATCACTCACTTATTTTCTATCGCTTTTCCGCCTGATCCCGAAATTAGTTAGATCATTTCTCATATTTTGCCTTTGCAGTGGCGCTTCAGCTGATGATCCGTTTGAATACTCAAATCTGAACTACAACTTTTCTGCCTACGTTGACTGGTTGGACAATTTGCTTAAAGATCAAAAGATTCCCGGCGCGGCTCTTGCGATCGTCTCTCGAGAGGGGATCATGCATCTGGAAACCTGGGGAGTACGCGAGGTTGGTCAAAGGGCGCCAGTCACGACAGATTCGATTTTCCGGATCGCGTCCATGTCAAAAACTTTTGCTGGTGCGGCAGCGACACTGCTCGTTGAGCAAAATCTGCAAAGTTGGGACACCCGCATCGCTGACCTGTTCCCCAATCTCCGCTTGGGAAACGGCGTCAGTTATCGATCTATCACACTCAAACAGGTTGCGAGTCATTCGACTGGTCTCATGCCGCATTCCTATTCGAATTTGCTTGATGACGGCATTGGCTATGACCTAATTAAAAATCGATTTGGTGAAATCCCTGCAGTGTGCAAGCCCGGAAGATGCTACGGTTACCAAAATGTGGTGTTTTCGCTCATCGGAGACGTTGTTGAAGAGAGTACCGGTTTCACCTATGGCCGATATCTTGAAGAGCAAATATTTCAACCATTAGGTATGGTCTCGGCAAGCGTTGGTCTGGATCCCTATCAAAGCGACCCCCATGCTACTGCACCTCATAAAAAACACCGCGGTCAATGGCGGCCTGTAGCCACCAACCCTGCCTATTACACGACCGCCCCAGCTGCCGGCATTAATGCCAGCGTGTTCGATATGACGATGTGGCTGCGGGCAAATCTTGGTGCATTTCCGGAACTATTTGACGAGGAAGTCTTGAATCAACTGCATACACCAGTAATAAAGACCCCTTATGGGAACTACTTTAACCGCTGGGATAATCTGGAAAACGCTTATTATGGCATTGGTTGGCGGGTGTTTGACCTGTCTGGATTGCGTGTTGTCCACCACGGCGGCGGTATACGAGGTTATCGTTCGGAGATGGCATTCTCAGACGAGGCCAATATTGGCCTCGTATTACTTATAAACGCCGAATCAAGTTCGATTAATGACGTAATCCCCACATTTTTTGAGCACCTCACCAACACACTTTGATATCACAGGAACTTACCATGGCTTCAGTCATCGGTTTACTGAAATCGCACCGAAGTATTCGAAAATTCACCGAAGAAAGAATCCCACCCGACTTACTGCAGACCTTATTTGAGGCGGGGCAAGCGGCAGCAACGTCCAGTTTTCTGCAGGGTTCTACAATCATTCGCGTCACTGATCCTGCCAATCGCATGGAGCTAGCTGAATTGGCTGGTAATCAAAAATATGTCCAAACGGCTGCAGAGTTCCTCGTATTTTGTGCTGACCTCAAGCGCCCGGGCAACTACTGTAAAACTTACGGAAAGCCTTTTGAGGGTGATTTTACCGAGCATTTCATCATAGCCACTGTCGATGTGGCACTGATGGCACAGAGTCTTGTCACCGCTGCTGAGTCTGAAGGCCTGGGGATTTGTTATATTGGTGGTATTCGCAATAATCCGGACAACGTTTCGGCGTTATTGCGCCTGCCTTTAAATGTTTATCCGGTATTTGGGCTATGTTTGGGCTATCCTGACCAAGATCCGGAGATTAAGCCGCGCCTGCCTGTGCCGGTTGTGGTGAAGCAGGATTATTACAACGAGGAGGGCGATGCTGCTCGAATCGAGGCGTATGACGAGGCAATACGAGAGTATTATCAGAATCGCACGGGTGGTGGGCACGGAATCAGCTGGTCAGAGCAGGTCGCTACCTTGCTGTCGGAAAAATCCCGACCTCATATGAGAAAGTTTCTGGCCGATCAGGGGTTTTTATTTAAGTAGCCCCTGCTGAATTTGGCCGATTGCTTTACTGATGGCTTAGACGTAGTGTTTTTATTTCGAGTCCGATGTAATGTCCACCGTCCGATAGGAGCCCGTTTCCGGCAGTACCTCTACTTTACCTTCAGACTCCAAATCGATGGTTTCTGAGGGTGGCACGGCGCCTGGTCCGAAAGCAAACCTGAATTCTCCGTTGACCAAACCACGGCGATCATCAGTGACAGACCACTGAGCGATGTAATACGCTGACGTCGGAAGATCTTCAGGGATTGGTAGAACAAAATTATTGTTCATCCGATTTGGGTCATAGGTAAAACCAATATTGATCCACTGGCCTTCTGCGGAATACAAAGCGAGCTTCAACAAGCGTACGTCGACACGAAAGCTCATGGTTATCATGCGTGGTGGGTCCGTCAAAACAGAATCATCTTTTGGAAAAGTCACGCCAGGTGTCAGGATGCCATGGCTATGTTGGGCCACTGCTAAAGAAGCGGCCAGTACTGACAGGCAGAAGATCGAAACGCGTGTTGCTGGTAGACAACCGTTTAAACGAAATCTTGTCATGCTTTTCTGTTCCTTGTGGCTAGAATCTATTGATGAACAATGCCGTTTCCTAGGGCATTGGCGGAACACTTGGCGTATCGAAATAGACCATGCATTGGCGGGTGAGCGCACAGAGCTGTCCATGTTCCGTGTAGATTCTACCTGATTGCTGGGTATAACCATTTTCTGCTGAATCCACAACAAATTCGAGGAAGAACCAGTCTCCTGCGGCAGAGTCCGGGGTCATCACAAATTCTAGATTCCAGGTGAGAGAACTGCTTGGCACAACCGGTTTTCGGAAGTGAGATAAGATCACTGGCGGTGGTATGTCAGCAAGAGCAACGAGCTTTTCTGTGGGAAATTGTTCGAGTGGGGTTTTGTGTCTCACCCAGAAGCTCAGATTTCTGGCGGCTTTTCCTGAATAAGGGAGCCCATCGCTTGTCCAGATGCCATCAAAAAAGGAGAGGAATGAGGGAAGTCTCTTGCGGTAGTCACTGAACGAAATGCCGCCCTCGCGAGGATGAACTTTGACAGGCTCGGCACCGACCGTCAGGCCTGGTCGATCTATTCCGAATACTCCCATTGCTTGTAGACACAGCGCTCCTCCCGAAAAAACTTTTCCTACCATTTGCGTCACATTGCGTCCTTGTCTTTGAACGCTGGCTCTTGCTTCGATTTTTCCAGGAGGCAAAGGCGCGATGAATGACACCATCAAGGAGCGCATAGGAATTTCTTTTGGAATCAGCTTGCGCATAGCCGTAACCGCAAAGGCCGCTGCGAGCCCGCCGAAGGCAGATCTTCCTTGCGACCAAGCCTTCGAAAAATGGGTGGAATTTTCCTCGCTGGCTTCTAGCTCCTCGAGAATAGTTAAAAATCCTGCTTGTTCCATAATGCGGGGTGTCTGTGGTTCCGAAAATGATTCCTGTGTTGATTCTGACTAAGTATACGCTGGATAGACTGTGGTATTCTTTACCTCGACGTTACCGGCATTGGTGATAATCCGAACGGTTTTTGCAAGCTTCTAAGGTCAAAACGCGGATGCGAGACGAACAGAGTGATGAACGTTATAGATCTAGATAGTACCATGAAGCATGTCACTTTGGTGGTCGTTGCTCTCTACAATCTGTCCTTTCAGGTCTCGGCACAAAGTCCAGCGGTAATACAGAGTTCACATTACGCACCTGAGCACCGCTTGGCAGCGGAAGCATCCACGATACCTTTTAACGACGAAGTTCTTGAAGTAGCGCCTGAGGCGCTCAGTATTGAATTTCCTGTCGCTGTGAGGCTTGTTAAATTCACATTGCGCAAGGACAACCGCGAATGGGTCGATATCAACTTTCGCTATATGCCGGCAGCAGAAGTTCGTTATAGTCTTCCGATACCCGACCTCTCAAATGCGAAGTACTATATTGCTGAGTGGGCGGTGCTGGGCAACGATGACCAACTAATTCGCGGTAGTTTCAGTTTTGCATTTGGTCCAGAAGCCCAAGCCCCTTCTTATCATCGGGCGGCAGAAGAGTTGATTCTGCGCCAGCGCTATGGCGACCCGACAATTCGATATGTTGCACCGCCCCGAACACAGATTATAATCGATCAGGAGCCTCGCCGGTTTGATCCGCCGTTCACCATCAACCTTGAGGTGGAGCGGAGCGGTTCAAACCTTCTTAATTAGTGCGTCTAATTAAGTTATGTTGTCCAGTTGGGTGTGCATGCGATTATTATTCAGACACGTGAACTGTTACGTATCCATCGTGATATAGGCCGCCATCGTCAGCACGCGCCCAAAGAACGTAAGAGCCCGGCTCATCAAACGTAACTTCTACCTCATACAGGCCGTCTTCTGGCACCTCTGGAGGTAACCAGAGAGCGCCCCACGGAGAGTTTGCCGAAGTTCGAGTGTCCTCCCAGGGCTTTGGCAGTGGAGGATTGAAAGTCGCGTTGCCTTCGCCTCGGTAGACGTTCCAAGAAAGGAAAAGCCCGTTCACCTTGCCGACAGTGACTCGGGTCGGGGGTCGCTCCATACGGCGTTTGAGTTCAGAAGTTGTGTTAGTGGACTCTCTTCTCCGTTTGGGTAAGCCATCATCCCAGACACTTGTGACTAGCTTGATCGGTTGTCCGACGCGTGCTGTACGCACTAGATCTCCTTGAACCATAACCACGGGAGGGACATTTGCTCGAGACTCTGGGCTGCTGGTTCCAGCACCTAATGAACCTGTTTCTGAGGCGATCACCATGTTGTCGACCAGATAATCTTGGCGCAATGTCGCAAAGGCCTTTCGCTCCACGCCATTAACAGTGAGGGTCCAAACTAGCTCGCGGTCTCCCCAATCTGCTGGGACGGTTACTTCGAAGTTAAAACGATTCCTCCTCGGCAGGAAGTGAGTGGGCTGCCCTTGGTCGGGATCACCGGGCGAGAAGAAATTCTTTTCGCCGATTGGAACAGTGGGCTCCTCTCTCCAGTTTTCATTCATATATCCAAACATGAAGCTGAAGGTGCCATCAGGATTGGGCCGCCAACCCTCAAAGGCTGGCTCCACGTGTTGGCCGCTACGATAACTCTGCGCATACGCCGTCACAGGAGCTATCATCACCAGAAAGGCCAGTGATCGCAGTGCAGCGTTCAGGCCGGGTAGTCCCTGGAAGCGTTTTCTCATTACTGGTTATCAATCTAACTCAGTCGTCGTCGCTGGCAGCAGTCTGCGCGCTACCATCAGCGTCAGCCAGGGGCGCCACCAACGGAGCGCCACAAAGAGGACACCCAATAACGTGGTCGTTAGGACCAAGGTTAAGCGACTGCCGTCTAATTTCCATAGCCTCATAGAACTGTTCATCGGTCATAGTTACACGAATCCCCAGATCAATGAACATGTTAGTGACCGATCGGTTGCCTGAACCCTGCCAGTTACGCGGATCTGGAACGTTCGGATTAGACTCCGTATTGTTCATGTATCCGACAATATGCAGGATTGTACCCTTGGGAAGCAATGGCGCAGCGTCCTCTGCATAGGGATAGCCGCGGACCCAGTTGTGATCGTATCCCACGCACGAAAGGGTTTCGACGGTGTAGCCCCAAATGGCCTCTAGGCACATGCGCTCGCCAGGAGCGTGAAGATGAGGCTCGAAAGTTATCACTTTAGTGTGTGCGTCAAGAACAGTATATGCGTGGAGCTCTTGGTCTTTCTTGTTGCCCTGGATGCTAATATCTACCCCATTTCCTAGTCCGATGAAGGCATTTTGATACTTGGGCTTGTAATCTTTGTCGTGGAATCTAAAACCCACTTCCATATGGCCGACCGTGTCGACACCATTGGAATGAAGGTGAACGGAGTCTGAAACGACCCAAGAGCCGGCTTTGAGTAGCCGACCAGCTTCTTCATCGAATATGTCGGCGTTTCGGCCCACTTCGTGCACAGGCCAAGGGATTGAAAGCCCGGGGACTCGCTCGCCATTTTCATCCATCTGGGCAGTGGCCCAGATCATGTGATGGAAGATGTAGCGACCACCAACGGTCTCTCGTCCAGTGCCTGCGCTGGGTACATCATTAACCTCGATTACCTCGACTGATTTTACGTATCGGTCTTCTGTCAAGCCTGTTGGTGCTGAAGGTATTTCGCCCCACCAATCTGGTGTGCCTGCGAGCTTGGTAATATCGTCCATCACCACGATCAGATCTGGTTCTCCAGCGCGCCATTTGATGCTGTCATCAAAGACTAGGGGCACCGGCGCATCAGCGATGTCTCCTTGAGGTGTGCCGGACCGGGCCCAAGTTGAGATCGCAGCCAGTTCCTCGTCGCTCAACGAAGGGTCGTCTTTGAAGTCCTGGATACCAATGTCCTTTTCCATATACCAAGGAGGCATGGCGCCCGCTCGATCGCGCAAGCCAGTCTTATACTCGATTAGGCCTGCATAAGGAGCTACTTGCTCATATGTCACCAACGGCATTGGGCCTGCACCACCGTCCCGATGGCAGCTTTGACAGCTGCGCTGGAGGATGGGTTCAATGTCTTTGTGGAATGTAACCTCGTCTGATTGAGCCAGCACAGCGACAGGCGTGGCCAACAGCGCTGTTATCGCGGCGCCCGCGACCATAGAAATTGACAGTGTGATGCGCATAATTGCTTCTCCTAATAGCTTTGAGTACGTCAAACGTTGAGCTATTCAACTTTGCACTATATGGATAATACCACTAACGTAAGCTCATTTGAACTTCCAGGGGGTGGGTAAATCAGCCCAAAAAACAGCTGCTCCGACCGATGTAGAGGCGGAAAGGAATCCACTTGCAAACAACAGTTCCCAGAAAAAAACGACTTTAACGTTCATATTCGGTCGAGTCAGCAACGGTGGGATCTTTCCCCTTGATTAAGGTCCAGAGGTTGCTGCTTGCCAGAAGTGCGATAAAAAGGACCGCTAACCCGAAGCTAAACCATTGAACTGCGTACGATAAATTCTGATTTATTTCGGGCTGGACAGCCGGCCAGTGTCTTGTCAGGGTGCCAGGCTGATTGGCGATAATTCTAACCTCAAAGGGAAAAATTGGTTCACCGAGAATGTCTGTGAGAGTCTCGATATCCAACTCTCGCATTCGAACCGGCCACTGGCTGGCGTCGACAGGGTTTTCGATTGCGCGAGTGCTTCCAGATGGCACGAATATCTGCCCATCAATCTCCACAGGTCCGTCAACGGGTCGTGTAAAAGGGGGTGTATCTGGTGGCAAGATTCCTGTGGTCCAGCCACGATGTACCAGAACCAATTGATTGTTGCTGCGCAGACGCAGCGGTGTAACCACGCCGTAGCCGATTTGACTCTCGAAGAATTCCGCTAGCAGCAAAACGGTGCGGTCATTCCAATATTCGCCAGTGAGCTTTACATGGCGATTTTGGAGCTCTGGGTTGGCAGGATGTAAATGTCCAAGAGGAATAGACTCAATCGGCTCGGCATTGTCCTGAAGCTCCGCCAGCAATTCGCTTTGGGCAACAACCTTCTCGGCCGCTCGATCAAGTTGCCACAGGCCCAGACGCATAAAAGAAGCCGCTGCCATGACGACGCAACCAGCAAGAAGCCAGTTGATGCGGATATGGAAGTTGCCAAAAGTGAAGTTTTTTCGGATCTCCATCAGCTTTGTTACGCGGGAAGTGGATAAAGTGCTAGTTAAGGACGGTTTACGGGCAGGAGTTACGGTTGGATTGCTCTCAACACCATATGCACCAATGGTAAGGAGGGCGATAGTAAGTGATCAACCGACCGCAGATGATAATGGCGCACCAAGAAATAAGCGAGATTGCTGCAATTAGCTTCGCGCGCCCGGAGACCGGCAGATAATCCCCGGTGTTTCGAACCTGTGTGCTACAAGCGCTATAGAACCAGATCACGTTACATCCTGCTAGCAACATGAACCCCAGTTTTGTTTGAAAAGCGGGGTTGTATAGATATTGATTGGGCGCGCTAGTGAGAAACATAGTGCCGGTTAATAAGTTGATTACGTAACCAAAGACTCCAATGGGTGCCAATCGATGAAGGTGGCGGTAAGCAATGCCGTGGCCCAGACCGATCATACGTAAATCAAACACACCCACAGTACCAATTAGCAGGCTCAAACCGAAGAAATGCAGGGACTCTACTACCGGCCAACCCCAAGGCGAATGCATGAAGTCGAAAATGCCCGTCTCGTGAGAAAATGCCAACAAAGCTTGTTCCATACCGAGTGAGTCTCCCCTCAGTCTGCCCTAAAAGTACCGGGAAGCCAGTAAAACAGAATGCGTATACGCCAGGAATCTGCCGGCTCCAATCGTTAGCATCCAGCAACACAACATGGCGAACGCAATGGGAATATTGCTGTGGATTCTGTTACCCGGTCGAGAATGATCTATTTTTTGGTCGCGCACCAAGCACTGCAGCCGCCAGGTGATCAGCAGACCTATGGTCAGTGCGGTGAACTTCAAATAAAACACCGGATTGGTCAATGCCTTGGCTGGATAAGCGACGAGCAGCGCTAATCCAGAAAAGAAAATCAGCAGAACCGCCCACCAGTGCAGTATAAAAAATGGCTGAAAGCGCTTGTTTAATAAGCTGGGAGTCAGCCCCAGTAAACTGAAAGCCAGTGCGAGATTGACTCCGACAACGAAGGCCATCGCGAGTGAATGAAGGGTCAGTGAGCTGAAGAATGCGACACCAGACTCGCGCAGCAAGATGCTGAGGCTCGTTTCTTCTAAGTTTGCAAAAAGATGCAGAATGCTTGCTCCTGAAATAGCGGCCAAGAGAGTTTTAACCGTTCGCGGATTATAAAGCTTTACTAATTAAAAAGTGAGTCCTCGAGGCCTTGCTTAAGCCGGTGTTGCTTTGGAGATGCCGTGATTGGCGACCAGAACGGGCAGCATAAAGAGGCAATGTTGCGAACTGTCGCTTGTGCTAGTATTTTCAATGACTTTAAGAATTACAACAGCAAAGAGATCTCCATGCTCAAGTTCACTAGTAACCGCGCGGTGTTTTCTCTCGCGTATTTAACTGTTTGTTTCACACTTTTTTCAGGGGCTTCGCTGAGTCATGCTCAGGATATTCCCAGAACAGCCAGCGGACGGCCAGATTTTAACGGCATCTGGCAGGCTATCAATACGGCTAATTGGGACATCGAGCCACATGCCGCGAGTTTTGGTCCACTAGTCGCAGCAGGGGCCATTGGAGCGATTCCGGCAGGTCTTGGTATAGTTGAGGGAGGCGAAATCCCTTACACTCCGGAAGCTCGTGTGAGGCAGCAGGCCAATAAATTAGATTGGTTGACTAATGATCCGCTGGTTAAGTGCTATATGCCTGGGGTTCCCCGGGCAAACTATCTGCCATTTCCATTTCAGATTGTGCAGTCGACAGAACATATTATTTTTGCGTATGAGTTTGCTAGTGCGAGTCGTATTGTCTATGTCGATCAACCGGACTACGAAGCCCCAATTTTAAGCTGGATGGGACATAACCTTGCGCATTACGAGGGAGATACCCTCGTAATTGAGGTGACTGATCAGGTGCCTGAAACCTGGCTTGATCACGCAGGAAACCATCATTCGGATGCTCTTCGAGTCACCGAGCGGTATACCCACATCGGACCGAACCTGATTCAGTATGAAGCGACCTTAGAGGATCCAAATGTCTACACTCATGCCTGGAGCGTAAGTTTTCCACTATACCGCCGCGTCGATGACAATATGCAGTTGCTAGAATTTAAATGTGTTGAATTTACCGAAGAGTTGCTCTATGGACATTTGCGAAAGGCCTCGAATTCCAACGATTAGTTCTCATTCGGCTAAAAGAAGCGGTCGATCGTTGGTCGTTTTAGAAACTGCAGCAAGAAAAGTCATGCGCTGCCTACATTTGTGAGATGTGCGTGTTTGCGTCAGACTGTTTTTATTGCGTCAAGAACGAGTGATTAAACAGAGCGTAGTCGGGGGGTGAATGCTACCAATGAGCGATCTTGGCCAATTCGATGCTTGCTACAATAGCGAGCAGGATCGGATTTTACTACGAATCACTAATACGGCGGGAGAAGAGTACCGACTCTGGTTAACACGTCGTTTCTGTCTTGGCTTGCTGGGTGAATTTAAGGTCAAGGTGAGCGCCTATCGTCTGCCTCCAGAGGATAGGAAAGGGGTGCGCATGGACGAATCGTCGGGGCTTCTTGATGATTCGGGAGCCTCCACTGTCATGCAGGCCGATATACAGCAGGAGCTGGTTGCTGCTAGGCAGGACTTCGGGCAAACGTTTCACCCGGGCGAGCAATTTCCGCTTGGCGAGCAAGGCGAGCTGGTCGAGCAGGTAGATCTGAAGCCAAACGAGAAAGGTACGGGGAGCCACGCCCTCGGCTTTCAGTCAGTTCAAGGGCAATTGCTGACAATAGCGGTGACGTCGGAATTGCTGAATTCGATTTTCGAGGCGATAGAGCGTGTAACGCAACAGGCTGATTGGGGGTTAATAACAACTGCAGTGAGCATGGCTAAATCCTCAACGCTCCAATAACTATTTAAACCAGAGATCCTTCTGCCTGAAGATACCAGAGATGCGCTGTAACGGCGTGGTTAAGTTGTCTCTCACCAACGAATTGCTGCAAGTCTTAAGCCCCTCGGCCAACGGGTCATTCGCAGGCCTTAATGAAAGTCGATTTGACTGAACCAGTTGCTGTGTAGCATTAAACCGCACTGCTACCGAACGGGGTTTTGTTTCGTTTTGTCATGAGCCTCCTCCCGAGCCTTTTCATGTGCATGCTGCCGAATATTGAACGGTGCCATTGCCCTATCAAGAATTGAAATCACAGTGCTTATAACGAGTGCCCAAGCTAGCAGACTCAAAATTGTAAGTGCGGTTTCAGCAGCCCACTGATTTTTTTCAAGTAGCCTCGCGCCAGCGATTAGCAAGAGAGGACCGAAGTAGAACACACCGTTCCATCGACCCAGAGAACTCATACGCAAACTTTTCTGACGGTAGAGAAAATGGGAATCCAGTACATACTGACTGAACGCTAGTGAGATCAGTATGGGTAGTATCTCTGGGACCAAATTTGCGCTTGCAGCGCCAGCCAAACCAGCAGTCACGAAGATAAAATCGGTTGCGTGGTCAAAAATCTGGCCGCGAGCAGATGCTGTGCCAAACGACCGTGCTACTTTTCCGTCTAAAATGTCACTTGCAATTGCTATGAGCAACAATAGAGCAAGCGCCGAGGCTGGCAAGAGCTCATCGTTTGCGAGCGCCAGCCCCACTGGCAGTGCTAGCAGCAGGCGCAGGAAGGTGAGCAAATTTGCCATGTATTGTCAGGCAAACAGCTCGCGCTGCGCCCGGCGCCAGAAAATAAGCCCGATGATCGCGTTGAAGAATATGAAAAAGTTGTGCTGGACAAACCCAAACGCGGCCATTTGGCCTTCATTTTCGGGAAACAATATTACCCAAAAAGTAATCGCCGCTGCTCTCATGGGGGTTGGAACAGCGGCAGCGAAGAAAATTACTGGCAGGTAGGGAAGAAGCGTCAAGAACGAAGCTTCAACTCCAAACAGGTTGAGCGCTGTCGTATAGACCACTATCGCGGCAAGCAGAGCGGGTGACCGAAGCAAAAAGAATGCCCCGTAATGCCAAAGCTTTGCGCGACGAAAGCCGTGAAGTATTCGTTTTTCCCTAAACTGATTGTTCGGTAATATGCTGCCGTTGAAGTAAAGCAGCCACAAAACTAGAAAAACAGTGGCACCCATACTGATCAAAGGCATTATTTGAAACACCTCTGGAAGCCCATCTCCACCAAAAATATAGCCCACCGTTGCCCAGACAAGCAAATAAAAAATTTCGCAAAACATGATGAACAGCATTACTGACCCAACTTCCCATCCCGGTATTTGATCCCGTTTGTTCAAATAGTAAGCCATGGCGCCTTTGCCGATCTGCTCGTTGAATATCGAGATGATGTACGAGCTCGCGCGAATGGGCAGGATGTCCTTGTATTTGATATCTGCCAGCAACCAGTTAAGCGCTCGGGTTACAACAAGCGTGTCGATGAGAAAGTAGAATAACGAGTAGGCCATCATTAGTGCTAGCCAAGTACCCCAAGAAACATTTGCGAAGACCTGTGCCATATATTCAATTAGTGGTAGACCCTCTCTTGTAGCGGCGCCGTTTAATCGAAAATAAAGGTAGACAAAACAAGCGCCCGTAATCAGCAGGAAAACTAATCTGCCAATAAGGCTTTGCTTCTTTTGCGGGCTAGATGGCTCTTCAATGGTCTCATTGGTATTGACCTCAGCCGTTTCGCGTTCGCTCATATCAGGACTCGCTCGCAAGTATTTTTTTAAGAGTATCTTCAAGAGAGGTTAGGCTTATGCCAATTTTTTCATTAGCATTTTCAGTAACGACTTCATCTAAAGTGATGACATCGATAACTGTCGGCGTAATACCGCCTCGCTTGAGCGTGCTGGTAATCGCTGCGCCCAATTTGGCCATCAGGATTGGCACAGAACCGACCTCAACTTCTCTTTCCATCAATTTTCCAGCTTTTTTGATCAAATCACGGTAGGCAATGGGTTCTGGGCCCACTAACTCGTATACATGACTATCTTGAGCAGGCCCACAGGCCAACTTCGCAAGTGCCTGACTGAGGTCGTCAGTATCCAGAGGACGCATGCAATACTCACCGCCGCCAAGCACTTTGGTTTGGCCATTTGAGACAGCACTTATGAGCGAGTTCGCGCCAGCTGTGCCGGGTCCCATAAGAATTGGAGTTCGCAACACCGTGGCGGGAATACCTGAATTCAAGACCAGTTCTTCACCAACACCCTTGGAACGAAAGTAGGCATTGCGCGAGTCGGCGTTGGCTCCGACAACACTGATAAAAATGATGTGTTTGACATTGCAATCTTGTGCTGCCTTTACAGCAGCAGCAGTGGCAGCAACGTTGGCGCTAGCATAGGTGGAGTTCTTGTTCTCAATTAAAATCCCAGCGAGATGAATCAAACAATCCGCGCCAGCGAGTGCTTGGTGAAGGCTCTCCGGGTCGTCATAAGCAATTATCGCGGGCTTAATTGACGCTGATTGAGGAAGACTTTCGAATGCAGACTCAGAGCGCACTCCGGCGGTTGTTGCAATGCCATCTTTCTGACTCAAATGGGATAGCAGATTTATGCCAACGCTACTGTTCGCTCCTGTGATACTGATTTTCATGCGGAATGGTCCCTATCCTGACGACGTAAGTCACCGCGAGCTGATGCTGACAGCAACATCATCGCAATCGGTTTTGTAGATTGTATCAGTGTAGCCAAGCCACAAACAGAGGCTCCGATCGTTTGCCTTTCAACGGGATAACAATCACTGAGATTGTCGAGCGGGACGAAGTGGCGAATAAGCGTCTTCCAGAATTTTGCTTCGCTGATGCTTCCCGGCGTCACTGTTGATGATCTGACTTAGTGCACCCGCATTGAACGCCCGAGCTTGTTGCGTGGCAGGGGCATCTGCATACAAGGTGGTTCGCATTCTTGCTGAGCGTCCAATTTGGCTTATGGCCGCGGCCATTTCTGCGGGGGGCCACTCCTGACCGTGCTCTGCGCCAGCTGCTCGAGTGATACTCTCGTTCATCAGGCTGCCGCCGAGATCATTAGCACCACACTGGAGGGCTAGCATGGCGCCATTTCGACCCATTTTTACCCAAGATGTCTGGATGTTGGAGATGGCTCCATTGAATGCCAACCGAGGCACAGCATGCATGAGAAGGCCTTCGCGCAGGGTTGGCCCCCTTCTGGATTTCCCCTTTTTGTACATCGGCGCTTCTGCCGCAACATACGGTAGCGGGACGAATTCTGTGAATCCTCCACTTTCGTCCTGGAGTTTTCGAATTGCGTGGAGGTGGGCTGCCCAGTGTTTGGGCCGATCAACATGTCCGAACATAATGGTAGCGGTCGAATGGAAGCCGACTTCATGGGCGGATCGCATGACTTTGAGCCACTGTTTGGTGTTGAGTTTATCGGCACAGATTTGTTTGCGAATCTCATCGTGAAGGATTTCTGCTGCCGTGCCTGGTAGTGTGCTGAGTCCTGCTTTTCTCAGGCGGGAGAGAAATTCCGTGAGACTTATGCCTAGAGTCGCTGCGCCTTGCCAGACCTCAAGAGGTGAAAATGCGTGGACGTGAATGTCTGGCGCAGCGCGTTTTACGGTGGTCACTATGTCCAGATAGGTCTGCCCGGTGTAGTCCGGATGGATGCCTCCCTGCATACATACTTCGGTGGCGCCCCTGTCCCAGGCTTCTTTTGAACGGCGCGCTATCTCTCCAGCTGAAATATCGTAGGGCTTTCCTCTCAGGTTTTCACTCATTTTTCCTTTTGAAAAGGCACAGAATTGGCAGCGAAAGTAGCAGACATTGGTGTAGTTGATGTTGCGGTTAACGACGTAGCTGACGGTATCGCCAGTCTGCTCTGATCGTATTTGATCGGCGGCACGTATCACCGCGCTAAAATCGGGACCCCGCACCTTGAAGAGCAATTCAATTTCTGCTTCAGTCAGAGCATGCTGTTGTCGAGCGCGCTCAATAATGTCAGCGATCGGCGCGGACGATCTGGGCTGTTCTTTGCACAATCGGTTTTCAATTGAGGGTATTTTTGCACTACTTCCGGGAGTCCAGGGATCGCGTCTGGCAAAGCCCATGCTGTCGCTGTGAGCCAGTGCGGGGGGCAAGACGGAATCATCGAGCCATTGGGGTCCTGAACGCACGTAGTCGGGGTAAACAGTAAGGCGCTGTTCTAGAAATTTGCCCGCCGCTTCCGTTTCTCGTGCCAAGTTGTCAAGGTGAGGCCAGGGTGCTTCTGGGTTCACGTGGTCCGGTGTTACCGGGGAAACACCGCCCCAGTCGTTGATCCCCCCAGCAATCAGTTGTGGCAGGACGCCCGGGCTGAGGTTTGGGGGAGCTTGAATGTTCATTCGGGACCCGAAAATCAAGCGAGTGACGGCGAGTGTCCAAATCAAATCTTGCAGGTTTGGTTCAGGTGCCTGTGCCATTTTTGTGTTCGGCTTAGCTCTGAAATTTTGAATGATCACTTCCTGAATGTGGCCATATTGCTCATGAAGTCGTCTGATCGCCAGCAGAGATTCAATGCGCTCCAGACGAGTTTCGCCAATTCCGATCAGAATGCCTGTGGTAAAGGGCACGCTGGCCTTGCCTGCGAGTTCGAGAGTCTGCAGTCGAAGCTCTGGATCTTTGTCGGGAGAACCATAGTGTGGCATGCCTTTCTGGCATAGTCGGGTCGAAGCGGACTCCAACATTATCCCCATTGACGCGCTTACTGTTCTTAGCATGTCAATTTCGCTGGCGGTCATATTGCCGGCGTTAATGTGAGGCAGCAATCCGGTTTCGGACAGTACTCGCGCAGCCACATCCCGCACGTATTCCAGCGTGCTGTCGTAGCCTAAATTAGCAAGTGCTTCTCGGGCGGCGCGGTACCGCAACTCAGGTTTTTCGCCCAGGGTGAAAAGTGCTTCTTGGCAGCCAACTTCGGCGCCGGCCTGACACAGGGCGACCACGTCTTCCGATGACATAAAAACTTGATTCAGATGTCTTGGGGTCTGGGCAAAGGTGCAGTAGTGACAGACATCACGGCACAGTTGAGTGAGAGGCACAAAGACCTTCCGCGAGTAGGTTATAAGATCGCCGTGATACCTGTCCCGGAGTCGAGATGCTGTTTTGGCAAGTGTCGAGGTATCCAGGTTGTCGGCAAGGGCTATTGCCTCGCGCTCTGTTAACCATTCGGTATTGCTGCTCACTGCTGAGTTCCCTGGGAAATTCGCTAATCTTTGTTTGACAAGATGTAGAGTAGCAGGCTGAATGACCTGTTGAGAACTAGATTCGCTTCGAATACCTGAATTGCGACAGCTGCGGGCCGTCAACAACCGCTTGATCCGGCCGCCCCTCTTAGGCGCCCCCCAAGGACCGTAAACATGGAGAGACCAATGAGTTTTCGAGTCTTCATCAAACGCCAAGCTTGGCCTCTAGGCTTAGCAGTAAGCCTTATGGCCAGCGTGCAGGCCCAAAGCGACATTCTTATGCAGAACGCCAATCTCATCATCGGAGATGGGAGTGTGCTCACCAACCATGATCTTTTGATAGAAGATGGGCTGATCGTGGATCTGGGGCGTAACTTGTCGCTACCAGAGGCGGGGCTGGTGGTTGATCTTCAGGGGAAATGGGTGATGCCAGCCCTGATTGATGCCCATGCCCATCTTGGTTTCCAGTCTCGGGAAAGTTGGGGTGCGGGGAACTATGATTTGGAAAATCTGACTGATAATCTTGAGCAATATGCCTATTACGGCTTTGGCGCGGTGTTTTCAGCTGGCAGTGATCCGGCAGAAATTGCACAGTTGCTAAAGGCGGTCGTGAGCAGACGCAAAAATTTGCCCGAATTTCTCTATGCCGCGGGCTTGGCTCCACCCGGCCAGGGACCGAACAATCAGTTTCTCGAGCAGACAACGCTGGTGGAGGCCAGAACCGGATTCAAGGTGCTTCATGGCGTCACGGAACCAAAGTCGGCGCGCCAGACAGTCACAGAATTGGCTCGTAAAGGCTCTGAATTTATTAAAATTTGGGTGGACGACAGGGGTGGCAGTCAAACAAAGCTTGCACCAGAGATCTACTGGGCAGTTGCTCAGCAGGCTGGACAACTGGGTCTTAAGGTATTCGTACATCAGCAAAATGCTGCGGATATGCTTGATCTCATCACTGCCGGAGTAGACGGCTTCCTGCATGGGCGAATTGGCAGCGCCTTCACGGATGACTTGGTCTCCCGGGCAGCGCGGTCAGATGTGTTCGTAATACCCAATCTGGGCCTGGGTGAACTGCGCCGTGAAGCCATTGGTGAGGATAATTTTCTGGTTCCATTCTTATCGAAGGCACTCAGGGAATCGCTGTCGGCCTCAGCGACGCGTCAGGCGCAGCCGGAACGAGAAGCAGTGGATGAATCAGAGCTTATTGCTGGGTTTGCGCGGATTGAAGCCGGCGGTCTGGATCTGGTGCTTGGAACCGATGCAGGCGCGGTACCTGGGCATCCATTTGGTTATACAGGCCATCGCGAATTGGAGATCTATGTCCGGCTAGGCATGAGTCCGATGGACGCGCTGCTCTCCGCCACTTCCCTTGCCGCCAAACATCTGGGCCTCGATGGACTGGGTCTGCTGAAGCTGGGCAAGCAAGCGAGCTTGGTGATCCTGAACTCCGATCCGACCTCAGATATCAGAAGTACAAGGGATATTCACTCTGTTTATCTCAATGGTCAGCGCATTAATCGGCGTGCTATCGCTTCTCGAACTCCGTAGATGACAAGTCGGTAGGCGTGATGACGTGGTATTCGGTCTGTCGCGGAGCGATGTAATCGAAATTTTGGCCATTAAAGAAACCGTCTTCCTCTAATTTCATGCGCATGGGTTCGCGGCTCCACTCCGGCACCTCCACCAGCGCAGTCAGCTCGATGGAGTAAGCAGTATTCGGCTGCATAGCGTAGTCCCCGGAACCAGCTACCCCTTCCTGCTTGTCCCACATGCCTATTGTTGTGCCGGCAGCATGCCCATGAAGACCGATTGGATGGGTGTAAATGATAGGACCAATGCCTCGCTCTAAAGCCTGCTGCCGTGATCGGCGAAGAATCTCGTTCCCTTTCCTGCCGACCTGAAAGTTGCTTGTCAGAA
This sequence comes from Gammaproteobacteria bacterium, assembly GCA_003514305.1. Taxonomy (GTDB): domain Bacteria; phylum Pseudomonadota; class Gammaproteobacteria; order Pseudomonadales; family Pseudohongiellaceae; genus UBA9145. The sequence goes on from DORE01000108.1 coordinate 35,573, forward strand.
TATCCTGCAGTTCGTTGCCTTTCCGAAGCGCCAGCTGTAAAGAGGCTGGCACTACCGTTTCTCCTTTGCGAAGTATATAGGCATTTTGCTGAGTGTCCGTCTGCAGGTTTAGATAGCTGATGCCAAAATCGATGTGAACATGGTCGCCGCGTAGAAGCAGACTAGGGTCTTGGTTGTTTGCTGCGATCTCTTGCTTAGATTGATCAGAGCGCTCGACTTCAATACTGGTGTGAAACCAGGTCTGCAAGCCGAGATCATTGACCCGTTGCCGAAACCACCATTCGAGATCTTCAGTGGATGTAACGCCAGGCGTAATGACCTCACTAGAGAATCCTTCTTTAATAATCCCATGGGCAATTTCCATGACGGTCTTGTAGGTGGCCATCTCGGCGGCAGTGCGTGTTTCCAGCCAACCTACAGCGGCTGATTCGCTAGAGACGATTCTATCTCTCAAGCGGATCGGCAAGGCCTGCAAGAAGTCTCGCTGCTCTGAATAGGTTAGGCCATCGGCTAATGCATAGACGTCTGAATAGTTCAGGGCAATGCGCTCTGGGTCTGCCTCATCAAGAATCTGTGCGATTTGCGCATATTGATCAGGTTGCTCCTCCGGATCCCAGACACTAGGGAACAGAGTGCCCACTGGATAGCGGGCCACCGCCATACGCTTCACGCCCAGTTCAGGGCCGTGATCGATAAAGATCAGAACCGTGCGCCGTCTCGCATTGAGCCATGTCGCTGGAAGCATGGTTTTTACTATTGGGTCTTCATTGTACTCTCTAGCGATCAGTACCCACGCGTCTATCTCGGCGGCACGCATGACTTGCGGTACAACAGTATCGAGCCTGTCCTTCAAAATTTGATCGGTAATCTCAGCGCGTTGCCTTAAGGAAAGAATACTATTGTCCAAGTCGTCTGCAAGACCGCTTTGAGCAGTCAGGCTAAAAGTCAGGCCAAAAGCCAGCCAACGAAAAGTATAAGAGATGGTGCGCATATATAGGACTCCGTCGTGACCCGAGAGAAGACTAACACTTTGTGTTAGCTCACAGCCAGACGGATAAGGTCTTACCGATGTGTTCATCCCGCTGATGAACTGCGCACGGTATATTTCTGGCATGCAGGCTGTGTGATCAAACTCAAGCAAATCATAGGATTGATCCCCGGAAAAATTGTAGTGATTCGTCTGAAAACCACTCTCCAAAATCAAAATGTTGAGTTGGCTAAGGAGAATGAGCAGGAAATGCCCGTCAAAAAACGACCAGGTAACTAGCTTGCCAGTTTATAAATTGCTGTGTGTTCGACTTCCAGAACAACAGCGTCATCGCTGTAGAAGACCAGGTATAAAATAATGAACTCGTGTCCTTTGCGTACCCATTTTTTGGTCGGTATCGTTTTGATGCGATAGTCCCGCCCCACGCGGCAAGCGTCTCTGAGTGTTAGCCTGCTTGCGGTATGTATCCAGGCTGGCATGAGGTACATGTTTTTGAGCGCGATGTTACACATCTCCAACAGATAGTAGGGATGAATAAAGCCGTTTTCGCCTCGGTAAATAGGTGACTGGTCCCGCTGGACTGAAACATGATGTGTGTTGTCTTCAACCTCTGGCTGCCAATGCAACAGTGGACCTGGAAGGTTAAGAGTGATCGCCTGATCGCTGATTTCTGGGCGTACACTGATACTTCTCCCGGGTTCACTCTCGACTAGTGCGTTGACCGCAGGCAGTTCAGCGGGCAACCAGCTTTCCAGTTTGGCAAGTAGAGCCCCTTCTTCATTGTAGGCACAGGTGACATGGCTTCGCCTGCTTGATTCTTGTCCTAGGCTCTCGCTTCGGATAGTGAGTAAGTCGTTTTGATATGCCGGTTTTAGAAATGCGACGTCAAGCATGCCTTGTTGGAGGAATTGTTCGCCGTACTGTCTGACAAGAGGTTGGGTTAAGTACCCAAAGATGTTGACGCCACTGACCAATGCGCTTGAGAATCCATAGCGTCTAGCCACTTCGTCACTGTGGATCCGATTTTCTGAATCTTCTGCGTCATTTAAAGCAAGAATTTGTAATGGCGCTGGGGGTATATCCATGTTGTTGGCCATGATCCTGGGTTTGTGCTTCGAAGGCATAGTAATTATTTGAGCTCGTGGTTTCTTAGGTGCATTTACAGGCTACCTCGCCAAGCCATAAAACTCCTCATTCGGGCATAAAGAAGCCATATTGGCAATTCGATTTGACATGGCGAAGAATGCCGAAATCGCCCCGATCTGCCAGATGTCGTCCTGAGAAAAACCTTCAGCCTTCAGTGCTGCGTGATCCTTCTCTGTGACTTCATGAGCGGCCTGTGAAACTTTTACCGCGTAATCGAGCATCGCCCTCTGCCTTGATGTGATGGCAGCTTTGCGGTAGTTGGTTGACAATTGATCGGAAAGGGTTGGATCTTTTTCTCTGACCCTAAGTATTGCACCGTGTGCAACGACACAATACAGACACTGGTTCAGCCCAGAAGTGGCCACCACGATCATTTCCCGTTCACCTTTTGTCAGAGTCTCCGCACTGTCCATGAGGGCGTCGTGATAGTCAAAAAATGCTCTGAATTCGGCAGGTTTAGCCGCTAGAGCCAGAAAGATATTGGGAATAAAGCCAACTTTTTCCTGTACGTTGAGCATTCGATTCCGTATGTCGGGCTCGATGTCTTCGATCGCAGGAATGGGAAACAGGGCAATAGGTTGCTTGGCCATCTCAGTTATTCCAGTGTGTGTTGGTTTTGGGCAAACATTCGTCTCCGCTGCCTAAGCGCACGCACTCGGTTTGGTGGAACCAAGATGCTCACAGCCCCGAGGGCGCCACTGCCGGGCTCAAGTAGGCAATTGACTTCCTACCTGTTTCCGCACGCTTCACGGAGCCATGTCGGCTTTTTAGATTTTCTTGGCAGCGTCTTGGCCTGAACTCCCTTGTGCCTTTGACTGAGCCTTAGGCCCCATCGTCACAGATGAAATGGGCAAGGTCAATTCTTGGTATCTGTGGCGGTCATCAAAAGCGGGGTGGAAGGTAAATGAGCTAGCGGAGAAAGCCTTTATCGTGACAGGTGCAAATTCCAGTATCCGGCGCAATGCCGCGCAGCGTTTGCCGAAAAAGGAGCAGAGGTGGTGTTGGTCTCTCGTCATATTGACAAAGGCAAGGCTGATCAAGCGCGAATCATACTTGCGGCGGGTCCTGACCCAGTTCATTTATAGTTTTCTGCCCGCCGCACTTTAACAGACCAGCGCGTGCAGAGTGCAAATGCATGCGCTGGTCACAGTCAACAATGATCAATCGCGTAAACCGAAAGTATAAACCACATTACCTGAAGCGATCGTGATCATCTGTTCGCCGTCCACAGCAAAAGTCATGGGGGCGGCATGCACTCTGCGGCCGAGGGAAATATTCCACAATTCCTCTCCAGTACTGGCATCAAGCGCAAAGAAGTAGCCATCTGCGCTGCCGGTAAAAACAAGTCCCCCTGCCGTTGTGGTGATGCCTGCTGAGGAGCGCGGCATGATCGGGAACTCCCATTCGATTTCGGCAGTTTCAGGGTCGATGGCTCGAATTGAGCTATGAAATGCATCCATTGGTGAGGTATAGCGGCCGCCGCCACCAGTAAAGCGCTCACCTTCCTCGTAATCTTCATCACGCTTGAAGAATTCTTGTTCCCCGTCAAACGAGGTGACATAGAATAGGCCGGTCTCTTGATTGTAACCCGGAGAATACCAGTTGGTGGCTCCCACGATAGGCGGTGACACCATTATGCCCTCGTAGGTAGGTGCCATCCCGGCAACCCGAATGGGCCGCCCAGTTGCAGGGTCTAACCCTTTGGCCCAGGTTTGGGCGGCATAGGGCTTGCCTATCAAAAACTGTCCGTTGCTTCGATCGAGGGTATAGTAGAACCCGTTACGATTGGCCCACATCATGACCTGACGTTCGCGGCCGTCAAATTCTATGTCGGCCAGAATCGGAATCTGGATCGAATCATAGTCATGCACGTCGTGGGGTGTGAACTGAAAATGCCATACTATCTCGCCGCTATCCCCATCCAGCGCCACTACCGAATCCGAGTACAGATTATCCCCGAGTCTGACGTCGCCGTTCCAATCCGGTCCCGGGTTCCCGGTGCCCCAATATATTTGGTTTAGATCAGTATCGTAGGAACCGGTAATCCAGGTCGCCGCACCTCCGGTTTTCCAGGACTCGCCAGACCAGGTGTCGTTGCCAAATTCTCCAGGGCCAGGAATGACATAGGTGCGCCATTCGCGCTCACCGGTGGCTGGATCATAAGCGTCGACAAACCCGCGAATGCCAAACTCACCTCCCGCTATCCCCGTTATCACCTTGTCTTTAACGATCAGCGGAGCTGCGGTTTTACTGTAGCCGCTGTCATGAGGCGCAACCTCGGTGTCCCAAAGGAGATTGCCGGTACGCGCGTCGATCGCAATGAGATGTGCGTCCAGTGTTGACATGAAAAGCGTTTCCCCCAGTATGGCGACCCCGCGATTGTTGCGGCCGCAGCAAATTCTGAGGTCATCAGGCATTTCATGATCATAACGCCAGTATTCGCGGCCCGTGCCTGCATTGACTGCGACAACGCTTGAGGGGGCTTCGGTGATAAACATAATGCCGTCAACGACCAATGGCACTGTTTCGGCTCGATCAATAACCGGAATCTGATAAGCCCATTTCATTTCTAGTTGGTTAACGTTGTCGATGTTTATGTCATCAAGCAGGCTATAGCGCTGACTATCCATTGTGCCGGAGTACATCAGCCAGTTGTTAGGTTCATTGCGGGCATCTACAAGTCTTTCCCAGGTTATGGGTGTGAAGGCGGGGGCGATTACTGTAGCGAATTGATCTTCCTGCGCACCAGCGGTGGCAATCATGAACAAACTAGTAAGCACAGCTGTTGCATTCTTCATTGGGCAATTACCTCCCTTCGAAGCGAAAACAAATAAGCCACAAGGTCATTCAACTCACTGTCAGATAGCGATTCGACGTAACTTGGCATGGTGGATTTCTCCCGTCTTTCATAGTTTTCGATATCGCGTTTTTGGAAAGACCAGAGATTGGAGTCAATATCCATAATACGCAGTGAGAAGCTGTCCTCATTCATTCGAAATCCTTCTCGGATCACCCCGTCAGCGCCAACAGCGCGGACGGTCCACCAGCGCGGAGCGACCTCTTGGTCAGGATCCATCATGGCCATTAGGAGATCCTCCGGCGTCTTATTTTCGCCGATCCGTGAGAGGTCCGGACCGAGTCGGCCTCCTCGACCGTTGACCATATGACAATCGCTGCAGTTCCCCTTGCCGGCGAACAGCTTGCTGCCTGTTTCGGCGTCTCCGGCGAGTTCGACGGATGCCGGGTCGTACCTCAATGAGTCTATATACGCAACCAGTTGCCATACCGTAGCATCGGGCACATCTGCCGCAACGGGCAGCATGGCAGTGCCCGGCACGCCTTCTCTGATTATGTTGAAGATGCCAGTGTGTGTACTTGCGCGTCGCAGCCTACCCGTTAAATTCGGCGCCCCGGTTTCATCATTACCCTTGGCATCGAACCCATGGCACCGGGAGCATTGTCTTTCGAAATAACGGTTGCCCATCCGAATGTCGATGGGAGTATTGTAGAGGTTGCCGGCATCTTCAGCATGGGCTGAGTTGGGCCGCAGGCCCGGCGGATAGCTGAATAGACCAAGCACTAGTACTGGGACAGCAAGCCGCAGCAATATGGGTAATACGCGATCTAGCTTGATCATCATTTGCGTTCCTCTTTTGTTGTTTTTGGTGGAGGAATGACACAAACAGTGTAACACCGAAGCAGAGCGATGCAATTCGCTCCGATGCTATCTTACATGGGTTTTACGAGTAGTGGATTTACCAGGCTCGTCAAAAGGTATTAGGAGTGCAGCTTTCTCAAATTGTGACCAGTGGCCGCTGTCAAACAATATGGCCGACCCAGCGACCTGCGAGCATCACCAACGACCACAATATAAGTGACATGAAGCCTGCGATCTTCACTTGTTTTGGGGGTTCCTTATCCCCGTCCCATTGGCTGAGGTTTCTGTTTAAGGCCAAGTGGAAGTATGCCATGTTTGCTCCAGCCAGAGCCAACAGCATGCCTTTAGCCTGAAAGGCTGGATTCTGTAAATGCCCCGAGGCGCGAGTGATGAACATGCCGAGCCCCGTTATCGTCGCGAAAATAAAAGCGCCCCAGGCCCATGGGATTAGTTCGCGGTTTAGAACACTGACAGAATAGGTCGTCGCAGCTATCCCGAGCAGTCGCAGATCTACCCAGAAGATTGAGCCGACGAGTAAAGAGGCGGATATTACATGAACAGTTTCGAGAGCAGGGAACCAGTTGGTGGCGGCGATTATCTGAGATAGCCCCCAGTTTTCAACTGCGATCCAGAATGTGTACTTGGTGCCGTCAAAATACGGCTCCACATACCATAACGGATAGTGTAGGTATTCAATGTAAGCTATCCAGCGTCCTCCCGTGCATAACAGCAGAACAGCGGCGAGAGACAAAACGGCCATGAGGCGTGACGCCAGTATCCGCCACGTATTCGCCTGCCAGAAATCGTGCTCGCGCTTGCTTAGTTGATGATAGGTAAAAGTGATGAGCACAACAGAAAGCAAGGAGCCCATCTTCCACAGAAATACTGGGTTGTTCAAATATCGCATGGGCCGTGCAAATACAAAAAATGATCCGGAGAGTAGATTGCTGGCCAGTGCGAGCCAGAAGCACGGCATGACACGCCGTATGATCTCAGGCAAAGACTGAGAAGGAATGGCAAGTTTAAGTATCCGTAGATCAAGTAGTACGATACTGCTCATTACTACAGCAATTCCGAGAATGTGTACCGTCTGAATGATCGGCGGGAAGCCCGGAATGCTTTGAAGCGCCCATAGAGCGATATCCTGAAGTAAAGAGCCCGATATGCTATTTCCGATACTGTCGAAAAAAGTAGGCATGCGGTGCTTTGTTGTCCTTAACGGCCGTAAGCCTACAGATACTTGTCGGTCACAGCGCCTTCCGAAGCGGAAGCGGCACTGGCGGCGAATTTGGCGAGTACACCCCGCGTATATCGAGGCGCTGGCTTTTTCCACTTCGCCAGTCTTGATGAGATTTCTTTATCGCTTATCTCGAGTGTAATTACATTCGCTTCAGCGTCAATCGAAATGCGATCGCCAGTCTTTACAATGGCAATGGGGCCGCCTTCAACCGCTTCAGGAGTCACGTGTCCCACAACAAAACCGTGCGAGCCGCCTGAGAATCTGCCATCAGTAATTAGCGCGATATCTTCGCCAAGCCCTTTGCCCATGATGGCGGACGTGGGGGAGAGCATTTCTCGCATCCCCGGTGCTCCCCTAGGGCCTTCGTAGCGAATCACCAGGACATCCCCTTTGACAACCGTACCATTCAGAATTCCTTTTAAACAATCTTCCTCAGATTCAAATACGCGGGCATTGCCGCTAAACGCAAGGCCCTCCTTGCCAGTGATCTTCGCCACTGATCCTTCCGGTGCGAGATTGCCTCGCAAAACTCGCAGATGTGAGTCTTTTTTAATGGGGTTATTCAGCGGGCGAATGATATCCTGTCCTTCCGGATAAGGTGCCACATTCTCGAGGTTCGCGGAAAGGGTTTTGCCGGTCACTGTCATGCAGGAGCCGTCCAGCATACCCGCATCAAGCATGGTTTTCATCAGAGGCTGGATGCCACCGATCTTGATAAGTTCAGACATCAGATATCTGCCGCTGGGCTTTAGGTCTGCTAGCATGGGAACGTTTTTGCCAAGGCGGGTAAAGTCATCCAGTTCCAGATTCACGCCTATTGTATGTGCCATGGCCAGCAGGTGCAGCACCGCATTGGTGGAGCCCCCCAGGGCAATGGTGACCTTGATTGCGTTTTCAAAAGCGGCGCGGGTCATAATGTCGGAAGGCTTAATGTCGTGCTCCAACAAATACATGATGGCTTCCCCGGCGTTCAGACAGTCTTCCACTTTTTCTTGGGAGATTGCATCCTGGGCCGAGCTGTTAGGCAGGCTCATGCCCATGGCTTCGATAGCGGAGGCCATGGTATTGGCGGTATACATGCCGCCGCAGGAGCCAGGGCCGGGGATAGCGGTTTCTTCAATGTTCTTTAACTCGAGATCGGATACCGTACCTGCGGCGTGGCCACCAACGGCCTCAAATACGGAGATGATGTTCGTGTGGTTGGGGCCAGGCTGAATCGTGCCACCGTATATGAAAATAGAGGGGCGATTCAGGCGCGCTATGCCCATAAGCAGGCCGGGCATATTTTTGTCGCAGCCGCCGATGGTTATGATGCCATCGTGCCCCATACAGCCGGATACCGTCTCCACGCTGTCGGCGATGACTTCCCGGGAAACGAGGGAGTACTTCATTCCCTCAGTACCCATGGAAATGCCATCGGAAATTGTAAGTACGTTGTAGATGATGCCTTTGCCGCCAGCTTCATCAGCACCCTTATTTACGTCTTCCGCCAGCTTATTGATGTGCATATTGCACGGCGTCACCATGCTCCAGGTCGAAGCTATTCCTATTTGAGGTTTCTTGAAGTCACTATCTTCAAAACCCACTGCCCGCAGCATGGAGCGGCTAGGTGCCTGTTCCACGCCATCAACAACGATAGAAGAATTTTTACGTAAGTCATTGTTATCCATCAGGTTTCCAATATATCTGAATGTAATACTTTCCAATGCTTTAGCTGTGCCGAAGGACTTGCTCTTGATCGTGTCGAGGCGCAGCGGAAGAGGTCGCTACTATACACTAGCCCACGGTTTATGGGCTATGGGGCATCGCGAGGAGACTTAGCCACTCGCAAAAGCTTGTTGATGCAATTTTCCATCCGGATGGCCGAGTTGCTCGACATGGAACCGCTGCGGCTTGGTATGACTTGGCAATCCATCACTGAGGCCTGGGCTACATAAGGGCTTGACTAGTGGCTTGGAAATCAGTGCCTCACTTTTATGAATAATTTGTGAAGATAAGAGCCGAAATTGACCAGCTTCAATCTTATTTCGGAGTATGATGGGTCTAACACCAAATAGATTAGCTATCTTTACTCGTGCTTATGGATTCTGACGACTACGAGAATGCCTGCCGTAAGCGGCATTCGCGCTTTGATAGGCGATTTTTTATCGGAGTACTTTCTACCAGCATCTATTGTCGCCCAGGTTGCCCAGCGGGGGTGCCCAGAAAAGAGAATGTGAAATTATATAAGTCAGCTGCCGCCGCATCTGCAGCCGGCTTTCAACCCTGCTTGCGCTGTCGTCCAGAGGCCTTCCCCAGCACGACGGCCTGGAATGGATCTTCCTGGAAGATTTATCGAGCTCTGCGGTTGATTGACCAGGGTTTTCTAGATGAACAGTCGGTGGAAGAGTTGGCAGAGTTTTTGAAAGTAGGACCTAGGCAGCTTATTCGCTTGTTTAACGATCATCTCGGCGCTTCCCCGGTGGAAGTGGCCCAGACTCGGCGGCTTCATTTTGCCAAGAAGCTAATTGTTGAAACACACATGAGTTTTTCTGATGTCAGCTTCGCCGCAGGATTTGGCAGTTTGGGTGGATTCAATGCGGCATTGAGAAAGACCTACAAACTCTCGCCCACGCAGTTGCGAGAAAAGTGCAACGTGGATAGAAAAAAGACTGAGCGTGATGATATTGTAGAGTGTACCGTGCCCTATTGCCTCCCGTTTGATTGGGCTGCCATGCTGAGTTTCTTCGCCTACCGAGCCGTTCCCGGGGTTGAAGTTGTAACAGCATACAGTTATGCAAGGACTTTCTGCCTAGAGGGAGAAGCCGGGCATTTTGAGGCATTTTTTGAACCAGCTAGCCATCAAATCCGCATGCGGATCACCTACCCAGAGATCCGGTACCTCCGCCGGATTATCGATCGCGTTTGTTCCCTATTTGACCTCAAGGCAGACAGCAACCGAATTGATCAATTTTTAGCAAAGGATTCCGAGCTCGCGCCCATGGTGCGGCGATTTCCCGGGCTCAGGGTGCCAGGTTGCTGGAGTGGCTTTGAGGTGGCAGTGCGAGCAATTCTCGGTCAACAGATCACAGTAAAAGCGGCGTCCACTCTAGTGGCACGAATTGTTGAACGCTACGGCAAGGCCTACCAGTGCTGTGCGGAGGGGCTGCAATTCACGTTTCCCGAGCCAGCTCAGCTCGTCGATGCAGACCTCACCGGAATGGGCATCGTCGGCCAGCGCATTGCGGCTATCCAGGCGGTGGCGGGCCAGATTGGGTGCGGTGAGCTGGATATTGAGGGTGGCATGGACCCCGACAATTTTGTTCGTACTATCTGCAGCATCAAGGGCATCGGCGAATGGACAGCGCAATACATCGCGATGCGTGCGCTCAATGATCCCAATGCTTTTCCCTATTCTGATCTGATCCTGCGGCGAGCAGTATCGGAACCCGGGGTTACCATGACGCCAAAAGCACTGCTGAAGCGCGCCGAGTCCTGGCAACCATGGCGTGCCTATTGCGTAATGTTGTTGTGGCGAAACTACGCGTCGTGAGATATTAAAACTTGAAACTAAGAAACAGCAAGATTTAACGCGAATCTTGGATGAGAAAATACGAGGACTTTTATTACGACAGTCTACCGCTATCATAAGACCCCCATCGGTAAGCTCTTGTTGGCTGGTGATGGTGAGCATCTAGAATTGGTTGGGTTCCCCTCGGGTTCCATGAAAAGGCGCCACGACGACAGTTGGTCGGAGGATAACAAACCCTTTAACGCTGTTATCAAACAGCTCGATGAGTACTTTGATGGCAAACGTCAAGATTTTGATCTGCCTTTAAGACCGGCGGGCACTGAATTTCAGCGACAAGTCTGGCAGGCGTTGCAACAAATACCTTATGGTGAAACATGGAGTTACGGAGAATTGGCGAAGCACGTCGGTACACCCAATGCTTACCGGGCAGTAGGCGCAGCTAACGGCATCAACCCGATTCCGGTGATCATTCCTTGTCACCGGGTCATTGGCAGCAACGGGAAACTTACCGGTTTTGGAGGGGGGCTGGAGGCCAAAGCGTTTCTGCTGAACTTGGAGTCTCCTCAGCTGGCACCTGGCCCGATTTTTGGCTAGAAAGCGCAGACGGGTTGGAGGAACTCAGTAGCCGCTAGACCGCTCCAAACGAGGACCAGTTGTTATAAGAGCTTTGTGGCGCCAGGTAAGGCCTTATCTTGAGGATTGCAGTGGCAGTTAGCTTGCTGCTGCACGCACTGATGTCTGAAGGTAATCGTCGTAGATAATATAAAATTAACCATGGGCATTCTGGCTTTACGGCGGGATGCTTGGAAATCTGTTTTAGCTGAATATGTCTTCAATTGACTTGTGTAAATTGTTTTTGCCGTTCCTGCGGAAAAGCGGTCAACCAGCGCTAGGAAAGATTAAGGATGCTTAGCAGTCAGCAGCAAATAATTGGTCGTATTCTGCACTGGCTTGGAACAGAGCAGTCAGTATGGTTATGCACTATCCTCAAGACATGGGGATCGTCTCCTCGTCCTGTCGGCGCCATGATGGCCTGCACGAGCTCGGGTGACCTAGTGGGCTCCATTTCTGGTGGATGTATCGAAGAAGATTTTCTCGAGCAGTTGCAGAGCAAGCAACTAAAGCAACGGTTCCATAACAAAGGGAATCTTCCTTTAGTGATGCAATACGGCGTCACTGTGGAAGAGCAGGCACGGCTAAAGCTTCCCTGTGGTGGGCAGCTCCATGTGTTATTGGAGCTTATCGAGCCAACCAAAATGAACAAGCGGATGTTTGTTCGGCTTCGTAATGCTTTAGAGCGACACACCAGTATCAGCAGGATCGTGGACCTAGCATCTGGGATGATTTCAACTGCATATGAGAGTCGAAATGAAGCGGTAGTTATTCAGGATAACCGAATGAGTCATAGCTTGAGTCCTATGTATCGTCTGCTACTGCTTGGAGCAGGCGATGTGGCGAAGTATGTGGCCGAAATTGCTGTGGCATTAGAGTACGATGTTACGCTTTGTGATCCCAGGCCAAACTACCTCGATAACTGGGAGGTCGAAGGCGTAGAAAAAACATCGCGGCTGCCGGATGACGTCGTTCGCGAGCGCTTCAGCAACCCATATAGTGGGGTTATAGCTCTTGCTCATGATCCACGAGTGGATGACATGGCGCTCATGGAAGCTTTGAAAACTGATGCTTTCTATGTGGGTGCGATGGGCTCTGAGCGCACTTCGGCGGCGCGGCGGCGACGCTTACCGGAATTGGGGCTCAGCAGCAAAGAGATCGAGCTTTTACATGCGCCCATCGGTTTTGAGATCGAGAGCAAGACGCCTGCTGAGATTGCGATCTCAATTATGGCCGAGATTACTGCAAAGAAGCATCGTGCCCGTGAGACCCTATGTCACATCTAAATGTGCTTGATGCGTATTTAAACCCTCAGCACGATCGAGTCGCGCCCGTCTTTTGCCGCAGCTGATTTGAAACTTTCGCTCTGTTGTACCCTTACCAACCAGTCATTGCATTCTGGATAATCCGCATCTAGGTAAAACCGGTCTTTTGCTGCCGCCATGGGGTAGACCATCGCAATATCAGCTGTCGTTAACCTGTCTCCTGCAAAATACTTGGAAAGTTGTAGATCCGCTTCTGCAATTTTTAACAATGATGTCATGCGTGGCTTGATCAGATTTTGGGACGCTTGCTCCAGAATTGCCTTGATGATGGGACGAATAAGAAAGGGTACTCGAGAGATGAGTATTTGAAATACCGCCTCCATCAGCATAAGCGACATCATCGAGCCCTGTGAAGCATGCATCCAGAAAAGATAACGTACGCGATTCCCGCTGTCTGGGCTCACGCGCAGGCCGGAGTCGGGATGTTCGTCCAGTATATAGTCTATGATGGCGCTGCTCTCCGCGAGTATGACCTTGTCATCGGTGATGACTGGTGCAGAACCTAAGGGCGACAGTTTTTTAAGCTCCGGCGGGGCCTGATAAGTCTCGGTGTCCCGCTCGTAAATTTTGAGCTCATATTCGGCGCCAAGTTCCTCTAACAACCAAAGGACCCGGAAGGACTGAGAATATTCCAAGTGGTGTAGAGTGAGCATGGATATGACTCCGATGGTAGCTGATTCGACGCGCTCTAAGTTTATCGCGCGCGATGAGGGAAGAACGCTGGTCGTGCCTCGAGGCCCCATCCGGCCGCATTGTCGTTTGAAGAGCAATCTGTTTCCGGTGGATACGCTTCGTATTGATTAAGAGATTACTGGGCAACCGACCGCTTGATGATCTATTTTTTTAATTCATTCTGCATTTGCTAGGGGGGCAAGCAACGGCCAGGGTTCTGCTTCTTCAAGTTGTCTGGCGAATTGCATTAGCAGGGCGTCGTTTCCCCAAGCAGCTGTCGCCATCACGCCTATCGGGAGACCATTTTCGTCGCTGTATAGCGGCAGCGAAGCGCTTGGCTGGCCTGTGCCGTTATACAGAGCGGTAAACCCACTATAGCTTCGATACCTAGCGCTGTATTCACTTAACTCCTGGGCATTCATATCAAGCCATCCCAGCTTGGCAGTTGTCTTTGTGAGAACAGGCGAGAGTAATACGTCATAATGAGCGTGAAATGCTCGCATTTTAATTTCTTCGGCTCGAAGTGTTTCCCGCGCTTTTAAATAATCTATCGCCGAGAAACGAGTCCCCATCTGCGCCATTTGGCGTGTTGAGGTCTCCAGATCCGCTGCTTCCAGATCAGTATCCAATTCATCAAGTCGTTTCTTTATACTTTGATAAGTATGTATACAAACCAGCGTGTTCATCGCGGCAGTCGCCGCTTTATGGTCAACCGGATGCTCAATTTCTTCGATGTGATGCCCAAGAGATCCACAAAGCTGCATGGTCTTCTCCAGTGCTTTTAGGCACTCAGAGTCAATGGGCTCGCCAAAGGGGTGCTTTTCCTGTACGGCGATTCTTAAGCTGTCTGGGATTTTGGAGATGCTCTCCGTAAATCGCATGGGTGTGGCCGGTTTCGGAAACAAATTGGCCTCCGCTAGGGTAACCACATCAAGGAACAGCGCACTATCGCGAACGCTGCGACTGACAACGTGGCCAACACTCATTCCGCTCCAGCAGTCACCAAGATCATTCTCGATAGCGGTGAGGCCGCGACTTGGCTTCAGTCCAAACAACCCACAGCAAGAGGCGGGAATTCGAATCGATCCTCCGCCATCTGTGGCATGCGCAACTGGTACAATTCCAGCGGCGACTGCCGCTGCGGCGCCGCCGCTGGAGCCACCTGTCGAAAAATCTAGATTCCAGGGATTGCGTGTTGCACCGTTAGCGACGGGCTCTGTAGTCAGCGTGAGGCCGAACTCTGGTGTGTTAGTTTTTCCGAGAATGACCAGTCCCGCATCCAGATACTTTTGTACGATGGAAGAACTGCGAGTCGCCATAAACCCTTGAAATAGTCGACTACCATTGCTCTGGAGTTGGCCGTCTAGGGGGCTGAGATCCTTGATGAGAAAGGGCAGGCCGGCAACCATACTCTGCCTGCTCTTTGCTTTATCCAATTCAGCGGCATTCTGTCTCGCTTTTTCATAACACTCTGAGGTAATGGCATTAAGGCTCGGGTTAATCTTTTGCGCCTGTTCAATCGCCAGCGCAATGAGGTCTGAGGGTGTGAAATCACCTCTTTTGAGTCCATGGGACATGTCAGTGGCGTCCAATGCCAAATATTCTTGTTGTGTGAGCATCGATCAGCCTCTTCTCTACTAAGCCGTTATTCCAACAGCGAATGATGATATGGTCTTCGAAGCGCTGGTAGTGGGTTTTGTCGAGTTTTCAACAATTCGCTGCGCGAACGCTCACGGGCTGAAGCGTCCTCCGGTGTACCAGCTGGTTTCCTTTGCAGACTCTTCAAATTTGTCGGTGATGTCCAGTATTAGAGCGAACAGCGCCATCCGTATGAGCACGCCGTTATCGGCCTGGCGAAATATGGCGAGATTGGGATGCTGATTGAGGTCTGGGTCCAGCTCATTGGCTTCAGCTCTTGAATCTCGTGGGAGCGGGTGCATGATGACTGTATTTGGTTGACAGTGTCGTGTGTAGATTGCTTGATTTAGTCGAAAGCGACCCCGGTAAATGTCTGCTTCAAGTTTTGAGTCGAAACGCTCTTCCTGAATGCGGGTCAGATAGACAGTATCGCTTTCTTGAAGACCATCTGCCATATCGTCAGTTTCGATGACTTCATGGCCGGCAGCCTTAAGATCGCTAACAATGTGGGATGGCATTCTTAATTCTTGAGGCGATATCAAAGTCAGGCGAATTTTTTGGTACATCCTTAAAAGTTGGGAAAGGGAATGGACGGTTCGACCGTGCTTTAGATCTCCCACCATGGCAATGCGCATGCCATCTATTTTTAAGCCATTTGCATGAAGTTCTTTTTTTATTGTGTACAGATCTAGCAGTGCCTGTGAAGGATGTTCATTAGCGCCGTCCCCACCGTTAATTACAGGGACTCTTGAGGCTTTGGCAAATCCAGCTGCTGAACCCGGTGCCGGATGGCGCAACACAATTACGTCGCTGTAGCCGGAGATGACTCGGGCAGTATCATATAAAGATTCTCCCTTGGTGATAGAAGACGACTCCATATCGGCGGTCTCTCGCACATGCCCGCCTAGAAGATTGAAAGCACAACCGAAGCTTACGCGAGTTCGAGTGCTGGGTTCAAAAAACATGTTGCCGAGGATAGCGCCATCGAGGGCTTTGGTTACTCGCAGGCGATGGGCATAGGGTTCCATTCTATCGGCCACCTCGAAAACCAGCTCAACGTCGTCCCTTTGAAATTGGTTAACACTTAGAATATGGGCGCCGCAAAAATCCATGGGTTTACCGTTTTGATGTCTTTGGCATTTAGCTGCTTGACATGTCTTCAGAAGTCTACACTATTTGCAGACATTGAACGACAGTATCAGGAGGGTTGTGGTAATGCAGTTGCGTTCAAAAGGCCGCGACTATCATCATGCTATGCTGAAGATATCACGTTAAAAAATCAGGACAGAATGTAGTGACCGCAGGAAGTATTTATTGGTATGACTTTGAGACCTTTGGCGGTGACCCGCGTCGCGATCGCGCGAGTCAGTTTGCAGGGATCCGAACCGATGAGAACTTGAATATCATTGGTGAGCCGATGGTACTCTTTTGCAAGCCCGCAGGGGACTTTCTGCCCAATCCTATGGCATGCCTCATCACAGGCATCACACCGCAGAAAGCGATTTCTGAGGGAGTTAATGAAGCGGAATTCATCTATCTTATTCACGAGCAATTCTCCAGCGCGGGCACTTGTGTCGCAGGCTTTAACAGCATTCGGTTTGACGATGAGGTGACCCGGCAACTGCTTTACAGAAATTTCTATGACCCCTACGGGCGAGAATGGCAAAATGGCAACACGCGATGGGATATCCTCGATATGCTTCGTCTCGCGGCGGCGACTCGACCTGAAGGAATTAACTGGCCAAAAAAAGAAGATGGGTCCCACAGTTTCCGGCTTGAAGCGTTAACCAAAGCTAACGGTATTGAGCATGCAGATGCTCATGATGCCTTGTCCGATGTTTTGGCCACTATTGAAATTGCTCGACTCATTAAGCGCGCGCAGCCAAAACTTTTTGACTACGTGTATAATTTACGGACCAAGCAGGCAGTCCGCAGGCAAATTGATCTTAAATCCCATAAGCCGCTGCTGCATGTTTCTGTGACGTACCCAGCCACTCAGGGATGCCTGGCCGTGGTTGTGCCGATTTGTCCGCATCCCACCAATGATAATGGAGTGATTGTCTATGATTTGCGTCTCGATCCTGAGACTTGGATTCATCTCTCTGAAGATGAAATCAGAATGCGTATATATATGCCCAGAGATCGATTACCAGCAGGGCTATCCCGAATTCCATTGCACACGATTCACTGCAACAGATGCCCAATACTGACCTCGCCAGCGGTTTTGTCATCGAAACGTGCAGCCCTTTATGGAGTTAACGAAAAGCACAATAAATCGCACCGGGAAAAGATTATGCATTCACCAGGCCTTGGAAAGAAGATAGAAAATATCATGAGAAGCGAAGAAATACCTAAACCCGATGATCCTGATTTCATGATTTATAGTGGCGGATTTTTTAATGACAGTGACAAAAAGCTTATGAAATTAGT
>DORE01000108.1:53178-56467 GCA_003514305.1 Gammaproteobacteria bacterium
AAAGAAATGCTTTTCCGATACCGGGCGCGAAATTTCCCTGAAACTCTGGGAGCGGAGGAATCTGAACGTTGGCGGCATTTCTGTCGGCAGCGCATTGAAAGCCCTGAAACTCGCGACAACTTTTTTAATGATCTTGAGAAAGCCACGATTCATGCTGATTCTTCGCAGCTTAAGACGCTGGCGCAATTACAACACTATGTGTCAACGTTGTTTGAGCAACTGAAAAGTTGATCATTTAGCGTGCTGTTTCACGAATTGCCTCAGTGAGTTCGTTGTCACACGATTTGTCTGACCGGAAGGCCTTGAGTCTATTTTCTTCGACTGACGCGCTTTTTTGCTCCACTTTGACGGGTCGGGTTTGGCTGGTCCGGTGCTCATTAACCGTACCCAATTGCAGCCTAAAACGATACAATGCGCGTCTCTCTCGACTACATAATTTCTACGACAAGAAGCTTTTAACACCGCTAAAAAAGGTGATTTTTTGGAAAATTTCAAAGACATTCGTCCCTATGAAGACAGCGAGATTCGTCCTGTTCTCGACGAACTGATTACTGATCCGGAGTTTCTAGAAAGTGTAGCGAGTTTTTATTTTCCAAAGCTTAGGCGCTTATTTCCAGGGCTAATAAGGTTATTCGCCAGTCGCAAGCTGAAGAGTCAGGTAAAAGGTGTTACTGATGTGAGATCCATGCAGGATGTCATCGCGACCTATATGGATAAAATGATCCTCGATACCACGACAAACCTGACGCACTCCGGCATGGAAAGACTTCAGGAGGGCCGCAGCTACCTCTTTATTTGCAATCATCGAGACATCACGATGGATCCAGCTTTCGTCAACTATATGCTCTACCGTGGCGGCTTTGACACGCTGCAGATCGCGATAGGAGACAATCTTTTGAAGAAACCTTTTGTCACCGATTTAATGCGTTTGAATAAGAGCTTTATCGTAGCGCGTTCGGCCAAGGGGAGAGAATTGTTGCAGTCCTTGAAAACGCTTTCTGCATACATCCACCACTGCGTCGATAGTGGCCAAAATGTTTGGATAGCTCAGCGGGAGGGCAGAGCTAAGAACGGGATCGATCGAACAGACCCAGCTTTGTTAAAGATGCTTGGTATGGCGAAGAGGCAGCTTAAACTGTCAGGAAGCTTGAATGCCTTGCACATTGTCCCTGTATCCATCTCTTATGAGTACGATGCCTGCGATGTTTTAAAAGCGCAGGAATTGTGCGAAATCGAAAAGCGGGGCAGCTTTACCAAGACAGATGAGTCTGACATTACCAGCATCGTGACCGGCATGATTGGGTTCAAAGGTGACGTCCATGTGGCGTTCGGTGAGGAACTGAACCTAGACACCGACAACCCGAATGAAATTGCTGCATTGGTGGATGAGCAAATTATTGACAATTATGCACTGAGTGGGACGAACTATCTTGCGCTCGAGCATCTGACAAAAGACGGGCTTCTACCCTTACATCGAGTTAGCGATTTGGTGGCAAAAAAGGATATTTCCACACCAGCCAGGCTTAGGTTTGAAAAGCGCCTCGAATCTGTCGACGTAGAGCTCAGAAAAAACTGGTTGTTCAGTTACGCTAATCCCGTATTGAATAAGCTTGGAATCGTCGAATAGTGGTTGGGTTGAATAAGACGCACCCTATTGGCGGAGCAAGCGAGCGAAGCTTTCACTCAACCGTTCACGTAATGAATCGGAAGCCCAAGGTTGAATTGGCCCTAGGCACAGGCTTAGCATTCGAGTTTCGTGTGCAAACTTAATATTGTCGTTTTGATTGGGCTTATTTTGCCCAAACCCTGATCGCAGTTGCGATAGCTGCAGGGACATGCGTTGAGCTTGGTCTGCTTCAGGCGTTTCCACGCCAGCGCGAATTTCCAACAAAATGCACAATTCGCGAAGACGAGACTCAGCAGCTAAAGCACATTTCTGATACTCGAGCTGGTTATCCTTGTTCATTAAATTGGACGCTCGGCTTTGCAGCAGAGAATCGAATTCGGTGTTGCCGGTAGTTTCCAGTTGCTGCCATGCCTCAGTGTCGAACTTTGCTTTTATCGCGGAAAACTCTTCAGACCCATTTAAAAGCTCTTCTTCAACGTTTTGCAATAATCGAGTGTGCGATTCTATTCGATTCATTAAAAGCTGGCTTTTTTTGTCAGGTAGCGTTCCAAATCTTGATTCTAGACTGCGTTTGAGATGATTAAACTGGTCAATCAATTGGCTTTGCTGCTTTTTTGCTCGGTGATTCAGTGCGCCGGTAAAAGCTCTAACCGTAGCGTTGAAATCGGCTCGGGCATTCCGTAATTCTTGATCGTTAAGCGCGTTTAACGCCTTTAAGGCATCAATATTTTCCTGTATCTGTTGGACAGCTCGATTATCGTGATTTTTGCTAGAAGCTTTTGATGGCTCACGTTTTGCAAATACCTTGTCGCAGGTCTCCCTGAATCGCTCCCACAGTAACTTATCTTCTCTATACGAAGTCGGGCTGATAGTTTTCCATTCTTTTTGCAAGACTTTCGCTCGGGCCATTGCTTCGCGCTTGTCCCCCGAGTCAGCTAGTTTCTGTAATTGAGTGATTAATGATGTCTTTTTTGCAACGCTTTCTTGATAGAGCTTTTTACGGTGTTTACGGATTATCCCCATGAGGCCATAGAAGCGTTTTTGTAATGACCTAATCTTTGTTTGTTCGACAGGTGACGATTTCTTCCAGTTTGATTCCGCCTCGCGCAATAGTTGGTTCAATGCAGAGGTGTCAACTTCAGATTTGTTGATCGACTCGATGGTCGCTTCAAGGGAATCGCAGAGCGCCTTTCTGACTCTGAGATTCGCTGCCATTTCCTTTTTGCGTGCTTTGAAATGCAACTTGCATGGTGCATAGGCTAGATCAGAGACAACTTTGAATTGCTGCCAAAGTTCGTCGTTGAAATTAGAGCGGCCCAGAGTCTTCCACTTTTGATGTAGGGTGTTGATTGTTTTGACTTTGCTGTGAATCTTCAGATTGGATTCGTGAAGTGCCTCCATTTGTTTAATTATAGATCTTTTTCTTTCTGCTCCCAGAGAAAGCATCCGTTCTCTTAACGCCTGAATTTTTTCTTTTAACGGGCTGGTCATTTCCCTCAAGCGGGCCCGCACATCACCGCTGCTGGCGTTGAAGTTTTCTTGGATTTCCTGCCAATCTGATAATGCCGTATGTATTTCTGATTCATCTATTTCGGTGTTGAGAAGTGCCTCTAGTTTGGTGATAAGCGTTTTTGTGCTGGCTTCAATTCTAAGTTGATGTTG
>DORE01000063.1:0-1089 GCA_003514305.1 Gammaproteobacteria bacterium
CATGTTGCTTTTGGTCTGGCCTTTGTAAAACTATTTTCGATTTTGTTAGTTGCTCTTCTCGTCTGTGCTAGTCGTCTCGGTTGGCTTTCGGGGCTAAATTAAGTTGCTACGAAAGTCTGATTTATGCGCGTCAACTGGAAGATCTATAACCCGGCACCTTTTTTTGATGAGGTCATTAGGGCCCCTGGATATGCTCGCAAACCTGAAAAAAAGCTCGCTAGCCATCTTCGTTCGATTACTCATGAAGAGCTGTTGCAGAAAAAACCGCCTCAGAATTGGCGATCAAGACAATGGGAATCTCATTCGAGGTCTACTCCAAGTCGTCGTAATCAAACTGCAGTTCAATCCGTTTGCTGTCCAGGCGCTCTTCGAGGCGCCTGCGCAGCTTCGTTAAGTTTGACCCGTTGGCGGCTGATTTGTTGAGCGGATTTACAAATGTATCATTCAATAGACCAAGGTCAGTGGGGATTTCAATGAGAGTTTCTTCAGGCTCTTCCCAATTATGTTTTTTCATGATGGGCCTTACTCCGTATTACAGGTGTAATTGAACGTGCTCTAATAGTCGGCATCTGACTTTGTTATCGTTGCGAAAGCGGCATTACTTCAGCAAAAAGTAGCCTAACTGCCGTTGCTATTTACGCGTTTGCGGTTTGGGAATGAGCAATAGGGCGCGGGTTAGGCATCGGCAAGGCGATCGATCGTTTGCTGGCGCAAGATTTTCTTGGCAATTTTGCCGGAGGCGATACGTGGGAGCTGCTCACGCTGGAAGTAGAATTTCGAAGGTATCTTAAAAGCGGCGATCCTATCTCGCAGAAAGTCAGTAAGTTCATCTGCCGTTGTAGTTTGCCCTTCTCTTAGCATTATGGTCGCGCAGGGCACTTCGCCAAGTCGGGGGTCCGGAATGCCATACACAGAGACCTCGCTTACTGCGAAATGCTCGTGGATTGAGTACTCCACCTCCGCGCAGCCAATGTTTTCACCGCCGCGAATAACAATATCTTTGACGCGATCCAAAATAATTAAGAAGCCGAGGTCATCAAGCAAACCCAGATCGCCGGTGTGAAACCAGCCATCTTTCAATACCTCCGC
>DORE01000063.1:1403-26468 GCA_003514305.1 Gammaproteobacteria bacterium
GTTGCTTTTGGCTTATTCCAGTAACCTTTCATGACAGAAGGGCCCTTGATGCAAATCTCGCCAATTTCGTTGGACGACAGCGTTTGTCCCCGTTCATCAACGATTCTTACCTGGGTAAGCGGAGGGGTTGGTCTGCCGGTGCTGTTGGGTTTGGATTGATAAAACTTCCCTGAGATGATCGCACCGAGAGCATTGGTTTCAGTCAGACCGTACCCCAGCCCAGGCA
Source organism: Gammaproteobacteria bacterium (assembly GCA_003514305.1). Lineage (GTDB taxonomy): Bacteria > Pseudomonadota > Gammaproteobacteria > Pseudomonadales > Pseudohongiellaceae > UBA9145. The sequence continues at coordinate 1,630 of DORE01000063.1, forward strand.
GTGCGTAGTCCGGAAACTTCTCTATCATCATCGCTAGATGTTCCGGCGGCCGCGGTGCGCCACCGCTTTGCACGCTGCGCAGGCTAGAGAGATCACTGGTGGCGAATTTTGGTGATTGCATTACCTCCCAGGTCATCGTGGGCACGCCATGCAGTACAGAGATGCGCTCGTTTTCGATCAGTTCTAGCGCTGCTTCTGCATTCCATTTGTACATCATTACAAACTTGCGCTGATAGAGAAAGCTAGCAAGAAACTGGGCATGGCTACCTGTTACATGGAAGAGAGGCACATTCGCGAGCAGCGCGGCCTGATAGGGCGGGTTTTCCTCGCGCAGCTCCGGTCTGAGTATTTCATTGATTTCTTTAACAAATTTCCAGGTAAATAGCGCGCTTATGATCCCTCGATGAGTTGACAACACCCCTTTGGGGTGGCCGGTTGAGCCGGAGGTGTACATTATTGAAGTGTCATGCTCCGGTGTGATGCTGAGCGCTTCGAGGTCGGATTTCTCGAGAGGTTTACAACCGGATATCAGGCTATGAATTTCCTGAAAGTCAGAATCGGCAGTCGTCGGCCTGATTAATACGACTTCAATCCCCAATTTACTTAGACTGGGCTCTATCGCATCAAAGCGAGGTGTATCGGCGAATATAAGTTTTGCGCCGGAGTCCTTTAGGCCATATTCTAATTCTGATCCGGTCCACCATGAGTTCATAGGAACGACTATGGCCCCGATCATCGTGATTGCCATATAGGCAAGGCACCATTCGGGCGAATTCCTCGCGCAGATCGCGACACGATCCCCTATATCAATGCCATAGCGCTCCCGCAGTTGCCTCGACAGTTTGCTTGCGGCAGTAAAAGCCTCCCCAAAGCTGTACCGTTCTGCCTCGTAGACGAGAAAATCTTGGTCAGCATCGGTCAATCCAATGCGGTAAAGCTCATAGAGGTTTGCTGGGGCTTTGGAAAAGACAGGAAGTTCTTGGTTATCAATAATGGCAGAGCCAACCGAAAGTGGGGCATTTGGCGCTTTATGCGCTGCGACAATGTTTTTCAGCTGTTCTAGATCTTGAAGGATTTCGGCGTCACTTAGCATGGTTTCTTTACCCAGACTTAAATTCCAGCGTGACTTTGCCTTTTGCCTGGCGCTTGGTGAAGATATTGAATGCTTCGACAAATTGCTCTTTAGGAAAGCTCTGGGTAACAAGAGGATTCAGCCGGCCATCCGCATACATTCCCAGCAGTTCATCAAGATTTTGTTCATAGGCTCTTGGTTCTTCTTTACGGAATCTTCCAAGGAATACACCGACCATTGATGATCCTTTGAGCAGAGCTAGATTGGCTTTATATTCTGGTATGCGGCCACTAGTGAAACCGATTACTAGGAGGCGCCCATTCCAGGCAATACATCGGCAACTCTGATCAAACAGATCTCCTCCAACTGGGTCATAAATGACGTCTGCACCCCGATCTTCTGTGAGCTCTTTTACTTTATTCTTAAGTTCTCCGTCGCCGTAGTTGATTGTGGCATCTGGATTAAACTGGCGAACGAAATCAAGTTTGTCCTCGGTGCTCGCTGCGGCAATTACCCTTGCTCCCATGACTTTGCCTAATTCTACGGCTGACAGCCCTACCCCTCCGCTTGCCCCCAAAACCAACAAAGTTTCTCCACGCTGCAGATTTGCTCTTTGCTTGAGTGCATAGTAGGACGTTGTATAAACCATGGCAAAACCAGCCGCGGTTTTGAAATCCATGTTATCTGGGATGCGCCGCACACTCTCAGGTGTCGCGATCACCTGCTCGGCAAGACCGCCGATCCCGGGTATGGCCATCACCCGATCTCCCACCTCCGCTGCTCTGAACTTTGCACCGACAGACTTGATTACACCTCCGACCTCTGAGCCGGGCGTAAATGGCATTGGCGGCTGGAATTGATACTTGCCCTGAATTTGGAGGCCATCAGGAAAATTTAATGAGGCTGCATACACTTCCACCACTGCTTCATTCTCGCAAGGCTCAAGATCGGGAACGTCTTCCAAAATTAGGTTTTCAGGTGGGCCAAAGGAATTACACATTACCGCTTTCATACGAAACACTCTCCCTACGCGAAGCGGGATTCAATCATGAATAGAACGCGACTTCAAACCTGTTTCGTGCCTGTTTTGAAGATGCAAAGAGAGAAAGTTGTTGTAGCAACATCAAAGGAGTACATTGAAGATATTTGTCATGGAACTAGCGTCATGGACGAAGCGGATCGCATCGCTTATCTAAAGCACATGGGGTATGAGCAATACTTTTCTCGGTATGTTTTGCCCGGGGGAAAAGCGTCTGTCATCCCCGCAACGACAGGGAACGTTGGTAACGCGGGCGGCCATAAACAATCGTTTGTCAAGACGCAGCAGACGGGTTCGACGCAGATAGAAACTGCCCCAGAGGTCCCGAATGGCGCTGTTAAGCGGCCACCAGCGATTGCTGCGTTCGGGCCCTCCACCCGCGAATCAGCACAGGACATGCCAGAGCTAGTAGAAGCGGTAAAAGTCGAGGCTGGGAATGAACAGGCAAGTAATAAAGAATTGCGATTCAGTGTGCAGTTCTTTTTTGTGAACTCACAACTTGCAGTGATCAATGAGTCACCACATGAAGCAAGGGGCAGAGAAAGTCAGCAGGCCACTTTGCTGCTGAAAAACCTGATTGGTGCTCTCGGGTTTCGCCAGGAAGAATTCGCTAATTTGGCTGTTGATACGTTCAATTGGCCAATCGCGAAGGGTCTTGGTACGACGGTTGACCCCAGGCGTGCTGCCAACTTGGCGTTAAACGGTTTCATCTTCCAACGTCACGAGCAGAAGGAATTTCACAATCTGCTGTTGCTGACGGTTCAACTCGCTGACCTGATGTCAGATCAAACAGAGAGATCTGAGATGGGTGACCAAAATACTTCGCATGCGCAGTTCAAACTGACGGTCTCGCACAGTCTGCACGCTATGTTGGTACATCCAGAATTGAAGCGGGAAGCGTGGCAACACCTAGCTGGTTTGCGCCAGCGTATACAGTCAGTCTAGAAAAAGATGGTCATCGATACTTCCATCCGTGTCAGCTCGCAATTTTTTGCTCGCACCATGCGCTACAGTGATCTCGATCTGGTTGTAAAGAATGAGGCCGCAGCATACGCCTACCCGTGGACCAAGCGAATCTTTATTGATTGCCTGCGTGCGGGTTATCAATCATGGGTTTTGGCGAACAAGCAGGAAATTGCCGCTCACGGAGTGATGTCGGTTGCAGTAGAGGAATGCCACCTGCTGACTTTGTGCGTTCACCCCGAATTTCAAAGGATGGGTTACGGGCGAAGGTTGTTTGCCCTGCTTTTGGATCGTGCCGCGAATCTTGACGCAAGACATTGCTTTTTGGAGGTGAGGGTTTCCAATCTCGAAGCGATAAGTCTTTATCGCTCTCTTGGGTTTTCTCAGATCGGCGAGCGATCTAATTATTACCCAGGGGATACAGAGCGCGAGGATGCGCTGATTTTTTCCCGTTCGCTACCGCTTCCCTGATTCAGGTTCGATCCTGGTCAGGAGGCGATTTTGCAAAGAATATCCGTGTCAGTAGGCGCGCCATAAGTTTAAGCCCTGCGACCGCCAAGATCGCCGTTACCATCACGCCGCCTAACATCAGTATTGAGGCGAACAGAATGCTAATGAGCTCATCTCGTGAAATATTCTGCCACGCGGATATAGCCCAGAGAAAGGTCACGCCGATCGCAAGTCCAGCAATGATTGCAGCTGTTTTCTTACGTACGTTTAGCAGGGAGAAAATCAAAATCTGGTCCGTCGTTTAGATCATTGAACGTTGCTTTACAGTCAGGATAGCTACTACAGCCCCAGAATTCACCACTTTTACTCGCTCGTTTGGCAAGCATCGAGCCGCATTTCGGGCATTTGAAGGCGGCTTCAGGTCGTCCATCAACGTCGGCGACTGTTGCTTTGCAGCCCTTGCTATAGCCACTGCAGAACCAATAGTTCCCCTTTTCTGGGGCGGCACGAACCAGACGTCGGGTGCACAATGGACAGCGATAGAGCTCATCAACTTCTTTGCTTGGTCTTCCATTGATATCGTTCAACGTTGAACGGCATTTAGGGTACTCAGAGCATCCCCAGAAGGGTCCCATTTTCCCCTCCCGCTTCTGAAGGGGAGCTCTGCACTCAGGGCAAGTGAAGGTGAAACCCCCTTTTTCATCAGATTCGAACATAATTTACTCAGTTGTACAGACAAATTTGGCTGTTAGCGCTGCAATAAGAGCAGCGTTTTCCGAGGGAGTACCCACTGAGATTCTCAGTTTATCTCTCAGTCGTTCTTGATCAAAAAATCGCACCAGTATATTTTCAGATCTTAACTGCAGATACAGGCTTTCGGCACTGCGGCCATCGGGCAGTTTGGCGAGCAGGAAGTTGGCTTGACTGGGTGTGACAGCGAAATTCAATTTTGTTAGTGCATCTGCGAGTAATTCACGGTCCTCACGAACTTTTTGCCAGATGGCTCTCGCATAGTCACGTGACTGAATGGCGGCATCTGCGAGTTGCTGTGCGATATAGTCCGTGTTGTAGCTGTCTCGGGTTTTGTAAAGAATCGGACTGATTAGTTCTGCCGAACCAATACCGTAGCCGAATCGCAGACCGGCTAGGGAGTACCCTTTGGAAAGCGTCCGAAGCAGCAGGACATTGTTGTGTTCAATCGCCATTGGAACTGCGTCGTGTTTCCGAGCCAAGTCAACAAAATCCACATAGGCTTCATCTACGAGGAGCAGCCCATCGAAGTTTGATGCGATCTCGGTCAGAGCCTCAACGGAAAGCAGTTTGCCCGTTGGGGCATGAGGGTTGACCAGTATGCAAACTTTGGCGTTTGAAACTGAAAGTTGCTGGATGAATTCTTTCGGTAAATCCCAGGTGTCCTCGAGCGTGATTTCATGAAGCTTGTTGTCCTGAATTTCGGTCAATACTCGGTAGAGAGAGTAAGTAGGCCGTGTGACGGCCACAGTTTCGCCAGGCCCTGCGAAAGTCGTCAGTACCAGTCGCAATAGCTCGTCACCCCCGTTGGTGGGAACGATGTTCTCGGCGGCGATGCCATGACAGCGCGCTGCTGACTCTCGAAACGGTTCCGCCGTTGGTGAGGGGTAGCGCCTCAAGGAAGCTGAATTGATGCCTTTGAGTCTCGCTGCCACTTCTGGACTGGGCGGGTATGGGTTCTCGTTTGTGTTCAGCTTAATGACGTCGTCGTTGTCGACTTGCTCGCCGGGCACATAACCTCCCATGGTGGCGATATTTTTCCGCTGAAATGGCATAAGTCAGGGCTCTTTTTGAAGAAACAGAGTCTTGAAGGGTAATGACTATTGTCGAAACGGGCAACGACTTCAATTTTTTGATGGCAGGTAAGACAGCAATCGATTATGCCAGCCTTCACGCCAGCGGGCCTCCGAGCGTTCGACAGGGGCATTACTGATGCGTCGATCAAGCACCTTTGTTCCTGCTTCAACGAAGTGATAGAGGGAAAGCTCCGTATCGAACATTTCGGCTATCACCTGTTTTAGCCCCCATCCCATGCCACGATACTGTTCCGCAGAATTCAGACCGGAGCCTTTGAAGTGCAGATAATCAATGAGGGCGTACTGTCCGTAGGGCGGATGTATAGCGGCCAGCCCCTGCATGATTCGCCGCGCTTTGTTGCGGTCATTGGGCTGAAAACTGAATACGATTTCATCTTGTGTTTGGGTGAAGCGCGAGACGATAAATTCTGCTTGCAAGGAGGATGTCGTCAGTAAAAACATCCTCAGCTCGCGCATCTGCTTGCTCTGTTTTGCTGCGCTGAACGCAGCGCGATTGGGCCAGGGATTGTTAGGATCAGTCGAATTCTGTAGCCACGAAGGCAGCGAAACCTGCCGATGTTTTAGAAATAACAGCAGTTGTGGGAAAGTCTCTTCAAAAATCTCCTGCTGCCCAGCTCGGTACCAAATAAAGTGCCCGATTCCAAGCGAGGGGAAATCCTCCCCTGCATTCCAACTTGTGAGACAGGCTGGCCTAGAATCACATTCATTGCGGAATACTTGTTTTCCCAGCCAGTCGAAATGGGCCGTCTCAAAGATGTTCTGAGCGCTTGACGGCCACGAAAGCCCCATTAAAAATGGTACAAGAAGTTGTAAAGTTATAACGAGCCTAACTGACATCTTTGTTAAATTTAATTACTGCCGCTGGTTGAGCCGCCAAAAATGTAACGGTAATTCAAGGTCTCACATTTTAGTTGGAGTCTTTTGTCGCCGATTCAATGATATATTATCGGCATGCAGCACAAAAAACACAGGTAGTTGTAGCGGATACGTTTACCACGGAGATTTGAGTTGAGGCGCCTCCTGTCGCGGCCTCGCTAGACGCCGAACCTGAAGTTGCGGCGCCGCTTTAAATGATGTTGAGATAGCTAAAGTTCAGTAAGAAGCTCAAATGTGCAGTGAAAATAGCTTTGAGAACGAACGGTACTATAGGAGTAAAAACTTCAATAAAAACAGTAATAAAACGCATCTGTTTTATTGAAAAGTTGTTTTGACCCGTGAATTTATGCACAAAAATAGCGTTGTGACCAGAAAAGCCTACAAAACAGCATGTTTTATTTTTAATTAGTCATTCAATAACTTATAAGTAATTGATTTTATTGCAAATATGCCATTGATTAAATTTTAGTCAATCTGTGTCAGGCTCACGAAAAATCGCGTCTCGCAGCCAGATTGCAGAATATACCCACTGAGTTATCCACAGATTCTGTGGACAAAGCCGCAAGCGGCTTTTCATTAGAATTCCTCGTCTGTTCAATACCTTAATAGGAACTGCTGAAATCATCTTTAGCATTGCTTTGTAACTTCGGCATAAAGGCGTAATGATTACTCATAAAAAAAGGTTGCTGTCGCTGCTAATTTTGTCAATCATTCGGTCGACAAACGATTACAACGTCTCCCTGTAAGTAAAATCTAGCGGCTTGACATGTTTGAACTGAGTAGTGAAATTCCATTTCTGTGGCGCCTTAGTGCCGAGCGTAGCGACGGGTACTGTTCTGTCTCTATGGTTGTGCCCTGTCCTCCGGACACGAGAGTTCGCGATCTGACCATAGAAACTGATGTACAAAGTCTTTCCTCAGACAGCATCCGGTCCGTCTCCGAGGAAACGTTAGAGTGGAATCAGGAAGACATAGACCTTTTTCTCAAATTGATTAATCACCAGCAGTTGGAAGTTAATCAGCCGCTTGCTGAAACCGTTCGGATTGATCTGACCGATCCTGAAGTGGTTGAGATCATAAATGTAGTCGCGGCTGCGGGCTTTGGGGTTGCTTTCACGCCCACCGGATTAATCCAGAATACCTGCAGGTTTCTGCCGATTTATCAGTACGATGTTGGTTCGCTTGCTTCGATCAACACGGTAGACGGTTTTAAGTCCTGCATAGTGGTTGACATTGACGATGATGATGTCGTGTGCGTGATGTTGGAAGACATCAAGGCTTGGTCAGACACCGAGCATGATCATCTGTCTCGTCACGATCTACTGTTGGTCAAGCGAATAGACATCCTCCACCCGGACTTCGCAGAGTCTCGCTGCCGCCCTGTCGGTAGATCCTTGCACTAGGCAGTTCAGCTTGCGCGCTGGTTAAAGCGGCGATTTACCAGCGCAGATGCAATGTTCACTTTCTGGATGTCAATCGAACCACCAGCAATTCCCCAGCCCCAAGCGTCTCGAAGCTTTTGCTCAATAGGGAACTCCTTTGAATAGCCATATCCGCCCATAATCTGCATGGCCTTTCCCGTCACTTCACGGACTGCCTCATTTGCGAAGCATTTGGCAACAGAGCTTTCTCCAACTGAAGGCAGGCCAGTTTCGGCATTCACCACTGCCCGATAAAGTAACAGGCGCGCAGCCTCCAATTTCATTTTCATTTCGGCGAGCTGAATTTGCACGGCCTGAAAATCTACAAGCGGTTTGCCGAATTGCTGACGCTCCTGGCTATAGTTTAGTACGTAATCGAATGCTGACTGAGCAACTGCAAGTGACATGGTGGTATTGCCGCATCGTTCGAGGTCAAACGCATCCATCAGTTTACCAAAACTACCTGCCGGCACGAGCATGTTTTCAAGCGGCACTTCGACGCTGTCGAAGTGCATGTCGCAACTGTAAATGCCCCTAAAGCCCATGTGATGGTCACGTTTGCCGAAACTCAAGCCAGTAGCGCCCTTGTCAACGACCACAGCCCCAATGCCTCTGGCGCCTGTCTCTTCGGAGAGCCTGCAGTACACCACATAGGCTTCCGAGTGACCCGCACCCGAGCACCATCGTTTAGTGCCGTTGAGGGTAATCTTGTTCCCGTTGATCTCGCCGCGGGTGCTCAGGTCAGTTAGTGCGGATCCGGCACCCGGCTCTGACATGGATACAGCCACCACCTTGTCTCCGGCGCAGACGCTCGGCAGGTATCGCTGCTTCAGTGACTCGCTGCCGAAGTGGGCGATGGCCAGACTCGGGCCAAAACAGGCTTCGAAGATCGGAAACGCGACCGCAATCGAAATTTTGGCCACTTCCTCCAGCACAATCACTGCGTCGAGATGGCTCATGCCACCACCTCCGATCGAACAATCAAGGTTCACACCAAGATAGCCGAGTTCGCCAAAGCGCCTGCGCAATGCGAGATCCACTGGCTCATCGTTAATCTCAATTTGCAGTGCGATGTCTGGCAGTTCTTGTTGAGCGAATTTTCTGACCGCTTCCTGAAGAGCGCGTTGTTGTTCCGTCAAGGTGAAATCCATGATGTGGTCCATTTCGTCAATTGGTAGACAGCCTCGTTGAGGTCCGTTTTTTCCATTGTTCATTATAATGCATAGCAGCTGTAGGCCTAAAGCAGTCGAAAACTGAATCTCGAGCGTTTCGTGCTGCTGTGACGCGATCAAGCACCTGGTATAATTCCTCCCTCCGTTCAAATGCTCCCGAAGCAATTGCGAGTTTACCGTGAAAATGACAGGACTATTCCAGCGAGATGTTGATCGCCGGCGTGTATTGGCGATCATCTCTCACCCTGATGCCGGCAAAACCACTATTACGGAAAAACTTTTACTGTTCGGAAATCTTATTCAAGTCGCTGGAACGGTAAAAGGCAAGAAATCAGATCGTCACGCGACTTCTGACTGGATGGCAATGGAGCAGCAACGTGGAATTTCGGTGACGTCTTCGGTCATGCAGTTTCCTTATAAGGATCGGGTTGTAAATCTGCTTGACACGCCGGGCCATGAAGATTTCTCGGAAGATACTTACCGAGTGCTGACCGCGGTTGACTCTGCGCTGATGATAGTCGATGGCGCCAAAGGTGTAGAAGAGCGTACCATCAAACTGATGCAAGTATGCCGACTGCGGGATACGCCGATATTTACCTTTGTAAATAAACTGGATCGCGATATCCGAGATCCGATAGACATTCTAGATGAGATAGAGAACGTTCTGGACATTCACTGTGCGCCAATTAATTGGCCCCTAGGCATGGGTAAAGAGTTCAAGGGGGCTTATAACTTGGTCACTGATACTATTCATTTATATCAAAAAGGCCAGGGCAACCAAATTCCAGATAACGTCTGCATCGAAGGTTTGCGAAGTCTAGAGGCGGAAGAATTGCTCGGAGCCTATCACCAGGATTTTCTTGACGAAATTGAACTGGTGCAGGGCGCTTCTCATGAATTTGACCGGCAGGCCTATCTCAGGGGTGAAATGACGCCGGTTTATTTCGGTACAGCCCTTGGAAATTTCAGCGTGAAAGAGATGCTCGACGATTTTGTTGAATGGGCGCCTGGTCCGCTCGACCGAGAAACTGAAACAAAGACCGTGGCAGCTGATGACTCAAGCTTTACCGGTTTTATCTTTAAGATTCAGGCTAATATGGATCCCAAGCACCGCGACAGGATCGCATTTATGCGCATCTGCTCCGGCGAATACAAAAAAGGCATGAAGATGTATCACAGCCGAATCGGGAAAGAAATTAAAGTCACCGATGCTGTAACTTTCGTTGCGGGAGATCGTGAACATACCGAGACGGCTGTATCTGGGGACATCATTGGGTTGCATAATCATGGAACTATTCAGATTGGTGACACCTTCACCGCCGGCGACGCGCTCAAATTCAAAGGTATCCCGCACTTTGCACCTGAATTATTCAGACGAATTCGCTTGAGGGATCCACTCAAGCTCAAACAGCTTCAAAAAGGTCTCACTCAACTGTCTGAAGAGGGATCAACCCAGGTATTCATGCCGCTCCGCAATAATGACCTCATTGTCGGAGCGGTTGGTGTGCTTCAGTTCGAGGTCGTGGCGTTTCGTCTGAAGGAAGAATATAAGGTCGAGTGTGTGTACGAGCCGATTTCGATTCATGCTGCCCGTTGGGTCGAGTCAGCTGACCCGACGCAGCTTGAGGAGTTTCGCAAAAAAGCTTTCGACAATTTAGCCATAGACGGTGGTGGATATCTGACCTATTTGGCTCCCACTCGGGTAAATTTGACCCTGACCGAAGAGCGCTGGTCTGAAATATCCTTCAAGTCCACTCGCGAGCACTAAGGGATGTCTTCAAGACTGCAGAATTGCGAGATGAAATTTTCTGTCTCGGCTTGCGATGGAAATGCGCGAACGGGGACGCTCAGCTTTCAAAGAGGCGAAGTGCGTACACCGGTATTTATGCCGGTTGGAACCTACGGGACAGTCAAGAGTCTGACCCCTGCTCAGCTCTTCGATATTGGTGCAGATATAATTTTGGGCAATACTTTTCATCTGATGTTGCGGCCGGGCATCGAAATCATTCAGCAACAGGGGGACCTGCATGGTTTCATGGCGTGGCCAAAACCAATTCTGACAGATTCCGGCGGGTTTCAGGTCTTCAGCCTAGGAGCAATGCGAAAAATATCTGAGGAAGGGGTCAAATTTCGGTCGCCGGTTGATGGCTCCGAGGTATTTCTTGGTCCGGAGGCTGCGGTCGAGGTGCAACAAAAACTCGGCGCGGACATCATCATGGTTTTCGATGAGTGCACCCCTTTTCCAGCAGACGAAGGGCAGGCCCGAAAATCCATGGAGCTTTCTCTTCGCTGGGCAGCGCGCTGTAAGCGCTCGCATGCGGATCATCCGGCTGCTTTGTTTGGCATTATCCAGGGAGGAATGTATGCCAACCTGCGTCGCGCGTCTTTGGAGGGCTTGCTGGCTCAGGGATATCCTGGCTATGCGATCGGTGGACTCTCTGTCGGCGAACCTAAAGAGGAAATGGCAAGAATCGTCGAAGAAATTACACCCTATATGCCAGAATCGAAACCTCGCTATCTGATGGGGGTTGGAACGCCTGATGACATCATAAACGGCGTGACTCAGGGTATTGATATGTTTGACTGCGTCTTGCCAACTCGAAACGCCCGAAATGCGCATTTATTTACATCTAGCGGATTGCTCCGGTTGCGAAATGCCCGATACCGGAATGATCCACGGCCGCTTGATGAGAACTGTGATTGCTATACTTGTCAAAATTTTTCCAGAGCTTATCTGCACCATCTAGACAAATGTAAGGAAATACTCGGCTCAAGCCTCAATACGATTCATAACCTTCACTACTATCAGCGGTTAATGGCTAGATTGCGTGGGGCGATAGAACACGGTAGATTGAGCGACTTTGTACGGCGGTATCGGGAAGATCAGCTCCGACTTGATGAGGGCTGATCTAAAGAAACGGGGTTAAATTGAGATACCGTAGACGAGTGATGACGATTTGAGAAACGTATGGCCGTCCACTCAGCTGCACCATGTATCCAATTGCCTACAAACAAGAGTGACATTGACTTATGGACTTCATTTTCCCAATTTCCTATGCACAAGAGGCTGCCTCTTCAGCACCCTCGCTGACATATAATCTGTTTCTTTTTGGCGGTATGTTCGTGCTGTTCTATTTTGTTCTGTGGCGTCCGCAGTCTAAGCGGGCAAAAGAACACAAAGAACTGGTAGATGGCATAGACAAGGGCGACGAAGTCATGACTTCTGGTGGTTTGATGGGCAAGGTAACGCGGGTAAATGAGGAATATGTCGCTATTGAGGTCGCCAAAGAGGTAGAGTTGAAACTCCAGAAATCAGCGATAGCTGCCGCGCTACCTAAAGGCACGATCAATCAGATATAGAGTACCGGGCTTGGCTGAGATCAGCTCAAAGCCAATGTCCGATCAGTGATCTTGCGTTGGCAGCGCGATATCGACGCACAACCGGAACCCGTTATGTTGAACCGCTATCCGCTTTGGAAAAATCTTTTCATATTGTTTGTTGTCGTTCTGGGCTTGCTTTATTCTGCGCCTAATCTCTATCCTGACGACGAAGCTATTCTTATCAATAACGAGAATTTCGAGATCAGTGAAGCTGATATCGCACTGGTTGAAACCGTTCTTGAAGCAGCACAGATTGAATTCTTCGGAGTGGTATCCGACGAAAACAGCATGCAGTTCCGGTTTGGGGATGTCGATGATCAGTTCCGTGCAAAGACGATCATCGAAGAAGCATTGACCGACGACTACATTGTGGCGTTGAACCTTGCTCCAACCACCCCCGGTTGGATGCAAGCCATAGGTGCAGATAAGATGAACCTCGGGTTGGATTTGCAGGGCGGTGTGCATTTTCTGATGGAAGTTGATATGGAAGCTGCCCTTGAGCGGCGAATGCAAGACAATCTCAGTAATGTTCGTTCAATTCTTAGAGAGCAACGCATCCGAACCCGGGGCATCAATCTGGTCGACAACACTTATCTTGAGGTGAGGTTTTCCAGTTCGCAGGAGCGCTTCGCCGCTCGTTCAGAACTGATCAATAATTTTCCGGAGGTTCAGTTTCAGAATCGAGAAGTCAATGACTTGTTTCTGCTGGATATGCGCTTGTCGCCAGATGTTATCCTGCAAACCCAGAGGGATACTCTTCAGGCCAACCGGACCACCTTGCTGAACCGGGTAGATGCTCTTGGTGTCTCCGAACCTACGGTGCAGCAGCAAGGGTCTGATCGCATTGTGGTTGAACTGCCAGGTGTGCAGGACCCGGCTCAGGCAATCCGGATTCTTCAGCGTATTGCCACACTAGAATTCCATCTCGAAGCAGAATTGGGCGCTTCGCGAACGTCATTCGAAGCGTATCAGACGCCTGATGGCCTTCCTGTAAATGTTGATAACGATGTCATTTTGCAAGGCGATCGAATCTCTTCGGTACGCTCTACTCTCGATCAAAACGGATTGCCCCAGGTGCAAATAAATCTCGACGCTCAGGGAGGCAATCAGATCAATCGCGTGACCCGTGAAAACGTTGGCCGCAATATGGATATTCTGCTGATTGAAACCAAGTCTCGAACCATTGCTTCGCTTGATGAGCAAGGTAACGAGGTTGAAGAAATAGAGTTCTTTGAAGAAAAACGACTGATCAGTCATGCCACTATCCGCACGGCGTTGCCCCGTACGTTTGTAATTACCGGCTTGACAGCTAGAGAAGCAAATGACCTCTCGCTGCTTATTTCTTCCGGATCGTTAGCAGCCCCCATGACCATTGTGGAACAATCGGTTATTGGTCCTTCCATGGGGCGTGAAAACCTTGAGTCAGGGTTTCGAGGCGTACAGATCGCGTCTGCGCTTGTGGTGCTGTTTATGTTGATGTACTACCGATTATTCGGTCTGGCAGCGAACGCTGCTTTGATTATGAATATTTTGCTGATTTTTTCGGTAATGTCTCTGATTGGCGCAACGCTGACCTTGCCCGGAATAGTTGGAATAGTGTTGACAGTGGGCATGGCAGTTGATGCCAATGTGCTTATCTTTACGCGGATTAGAGAGGAATTGGCCAATGGTATTGCCCCGCAACAGGCAATTGATTCAGGCTATAACCGTGCCTTTACGACTATCTTTGACGCCAACCTTACAACTTTCCTTGTTGCGGTTGTTCTGTTCACGATAGGCACCGGACCCGTAAAAGGATTCGCGGTGACGCTTATGATTGGCATAGTGACTTCGATGTTTACGGCCATCGTTGGAACCCGCGCAATCATCAATCTTATTTACGGGGGGCGATCGGTAAAAATACTGTCGATAGGCAGATATTCCCGGTCGTTGTCGTCCTCAACTTAAGCAGGCACTGAGATGCAGTCGAAAACCGAAATAGATTTTATGGGAGTACGCCGAGTCGCCGCCGGAGTCTCTGCGATGCTTGCTCTTGTCTCAGTCATTTCACTGTTCGTGAACTCATTGAATTTTGGGCTGGACTTTACCAGTGGCACATCAGTGCGTCTGAATTACTCAGAAACTGTTGACATTGATCAGGTGAATCTGACGCTGCAACAGAGCGGATACGATGATGCCGTTGTCGTAACATTTGGGTCAGATCGCGACATTCGAGTGCTTCTGCCGGTAGATAGTTCAGTTGAAGAACAAGATCAGGCGGAACAGGCGGCTCAGGTTGGAGAGGCGCTCGCTGCCATGCTTCAAGAGGAAACTCGTAGTCAGGTGACGCTTCTTGGGTCGGACTACGTCAGCGCGAAAGTCGGGGAGGAGTTGGCAGAGCAGGGCGGACTCGGCATGCTGGTCGCGCTGGGAATCATCATGGTCTACATCGCGGTGCGCTTTCAGTTTAAATTTTCCATTGGTGCGGTGGTTGCTTTGGCGCATGATTTGATCATCACCCTCGGGATTTTTTCCGTATTTCAAATGGAATTTAACCTGAACACGCTGGCCGCTATGCTTGCTATCATCGGCTATTCGCTGAATGACACAATTGTTGTGTCTGACCGAATTCGGGAAAATTTTCGCCGTTTACGGAAAGGTTCACCAATTGAAATGGTCAATGCGTCTTTGAACCAGACTCTTAGCAGAACGTTGATTACGTCAATTACCACGCTGTTGGTATTATTTTCGATCCTCTTTATTGGCGGTGAATCTACTCAGGGTTTTGCAATTGCGTTAATTATTGGTGTGGTCATTGGAACCTACAGTTCCATCTACATTGCTTCGAATGTCATTATTTATATGAATGTCACTCGCGAAGATTTAATGACCCCTGTTAAAGAAGGAGCGGAGCTGGACGGCTTACCTTGAGGGCCTGGGTTCTTTTCGTCCGGGAACACAACGTTGGGGCCCCCATGGAAAGCAGTCTGCCGTGCTTGGCGCGATACGCTATAGCTGCTATCGTTTGAACGGCGAAACCCACAGTAAAAAACAGGCTAAAATGCTTTTGGCTCGTTCGACATCAATCATAGCCTTCCTGCTTGTCCTGCTGTCTACAAAGTCTGCAGGGCAGGACGAGCAATTGTTTCCACGCCCACCTGAGCTTGAACCAGCCGTGCGTTTTTGGACTAGCGTTTACACCGAGGTAGACACACAAAGTGGACTCCTCCATGACGCGCGTAATCTGGGTGTGGTTTACGCTAAATTGCCTCTCAATCGGCGTCAGATCGAAAATCGGCGCAATCAGATCGAAGCCGATTTGCGTGTGTTGGCGGGTGGCAAGCGGATCGGGCTGTCCGAAGAACAGCGCGAGATTTTGTCTCTTTGGCCGGACGAGGTCAGCAACGAAGCTCTGCTTGAGGCCGCAAAAAACGTGCGCTTTCAGCTTGGCCAGTCGGATCGCTTTTTAGGCGGCTTACGACGCTCCGGCGCGTACCGGCAGCACATTAACGGAGTGATTCGGGAAAAAGGCTTGCCTGGAGAACTTGCAGTACTGCCGCATGTAGAATCTTCATTTAACCCCAATGCATACTCCAGCGCCGCTGCCGCAGGGATGTGGCAATTCGGTCGTGCGACAGGCCAGCGTTTCATGCGTATTGATCACATTGTCGATGAGCGGATGGACCCTTATATCGCGTCGAATGCCGCAATGAGTTTACTCGAGTACAACCATTCAGTGCTCGGTACTTGGCCGCTGGCATTGACCGCCTACAATCATGGTGCCGGGGGCATTGCCCGGGCTGTGAGGGAGACGGGGACTACTGACATTGAAACGATTGTGGCTAATTATCGTGGGCGAGCATTTGGCTTTGCGTCGAGAAATTTCTATGCGCAGTTTCTCGCAGTGCTTGACGTCGAGGCCAAAGCTTCCGAGTATTTTGGAGATTTTACCTTTGACTCCGCTCCAGTATTCAGGACGGTAGTGACGGATTCTTTTATCGATGCAGAGATTTTTGCGCGCTCTGTTGGCATCAGTCTGGAACAGCTGCAAGCCGATAATCGTGCTCTGCGACCGGCAGTTTGGGAAGGTAACAAGCGCATACCCAGAGGTTTTCCCATCAAACTGCGTGCGAGCGTTGTGGGCGAAGAGAACGTGCTGGCATTGATCACGGATGATTATAAATTTGCAGTACAAACTCCTGATGTGGCGTATGTGGTGGAGCGAGGCGACAGCTTGTCAGTTATCGCGCGCCGTTTTGATACTACGGTCGGCCGCCTGGTTGCTCTGAATCAGCTCCGCAGCCGCAACCGCATTCGAATTGGTCAACGGCTCCTGCTGCCCCAGGATAACGCTATTGCTGATCAGACGCTCGGAGAGCTAGCGGAACAGGATGGTCGATACACGGTCAGACGGGGAGATACGATCTCGGTAATCGCGTCACGTTTTGGGGTGTCAGAGCTGCAGGTTCTGAGTCTGAATGGAATCGCGGATCGAAATAGAATCTATCCGGGTCAGAACTTGCAGTTACCCGGTTTTGAAGCTCAGCCTAGCTCCCTGGGCCGCGATGAGGTCTCTCCGCAGCCGGAATTGAAGACGGAACAAGTAGCTCCAGAAGTGGCTGTGCAAGTCACTCAGGCGGATCCGATTGCGACACCGAGCCAGCAAGAACAGTCCGATTCAGTAACTGCGATCTCGGAGCCCGAGCCAGTAGTCGATCTGGCGCTGGCAGAAGAATTGTTGCCGCCAGCTGCGGTGTTGCCGGATAACGCGGAACTGGATGCTGAGGTGACAGCGGCAGATGAGATAGCTGAGGCGATTGATCCGGCAATCGACGTGGCTGAGGCGAACCAGCAGCTGGTGGAAGACCTTTCGGCGGATCCTTCTGACTACGCGGTGGGTAGCGACAGTAGTATCGAAATTCAAGCTTCCGAGACTTTGGGTCACTACGCAGATTGGCTTGGAATAAGGGCCTGGGATATTCGGCGTTTGAACAATATGATGTTTAGAGATCCAGTCATCATCGGCGACCGGCTCAGACTTGATTTCAGTCAGGTTAGCATCGCTGAATTTGAGCGAGCTCGTCGAAAGTTTCATTCCACGCTGCAGCAGGAGTTTTTTGCCAGCTATCGAATTCAGAACGTGGAGACTTACGTAGTTCGCCGGGGCGACAATATCAGCACGATCGCGCGGAATCGATACTCTGCTCCCATCTGGCTGGTGCGACAGTACAACCCAGAGCTGGATTTCAATCGCATACAAATTGGGCAGTCGATAGTCGTTCCGTTGTTGGAGCGTGTGCACTAGGTTCGATTACTGATCATCGAAGAGAATAAGCCGCGATAACGATTCAGTAGTAGCCGAAATCAATTCCATTCCTCATGCCACGATCAAGCTTTTTCCTGATGTTCTTAAGTAGTCTAATCGCGGCCGCAGCAGTTTGCCGCGAATCTTTGCTGACTTGGTAACGGAATTGAGGCGGTATGTACTCAGGATAGACGAGATGGTCTGGCACTGCGGCCTGGCAACCCGCAAGACATGCCTCTTGCACGGATAGGCCCTGAAAGTCGTGCTTCGCTGTAGAGAGTACGACATGGCATTTCTTTAGCAAAGCCTGATACCGGTGGAAATCGTCGATGTATCCGAACGCACCGCGATGCATCTTAAAGAATGCACCGATTTGATTGATATTCCGATCAATAGTATTGAATTCTTTGGGCCTATCGCGAAACTGCTGTCCAACAATGTTAAAGCGGAATCTCAGACGCTCATATTTCGTCTGCTCGACAACTGCCGCCAGTAAATCAGTCCCTTTGTCATATTCCCATCGATGGTTCCAGACAATTTCCATGGGGGAATCTGCCGGCAATGCCGATTGGTTTTGGTGAATATATTCTTTGGTGCTAAATGGTAATGGCAGCACATTTGCGTTTTCGAGCTTGGTGAAAATCACCGCAGGCAGACCTTCGGGTAAGCGCTTTGCCAACTTTCGAGCTCCTTCGAGGCAAGTTTCTCGATTGAAGGCTGAATTGAAGATAATGGCATCGGCACATAGGGCGGCGTGCAGAGGAACTGTTTGTGGTTCAATGTTTTCGCTACGTTGCTGTCCGGTCGGATAAGCGAACTGATTTTCATGGAAGTAGAGAACGTTCGGAATTTTAGCCAATTTAGGGATCAGTCCGCGAAGACTGGCTAGATCCAACATCGAGGTTGCCAGAACAAGATCGTATTCTCTGAACAAATAGTTGCGTTTCGTTGATGCCCACTGCATGGCGTTGCTGCGAATGCGCCAATCGAATTCTGGGAGTTGGGTCGTTAGTTGGTGCCGCCAATGAGCATGACTCGAAGCATCATAAGCAGACAGTCAGGGAAGGCGCTTGCGCATTGTGGGGCCTGCTCTGTAATCAGATCAACAAGGATTGGCGGCCGATCACCCGAGTGCACCGGATCAACATCGTTGAGCGACTCGGGTGAAATACCCGGGCATTAGCGATGCGGGCTGCGTTCCAGTATGCCCTTACTTTCACTCATATCGAGAATTTTCTCTATGTTATCGGCAATGTCTTCAACGCTTGCGCTAGAGCCAAGATCAACACCAACATTTTCCCTGACATCTGCTGAGTAGTATCGTCCACCGGCAGCCTGGATGATCCGCCCATTCGGAGCTTGCTCGCTGCAGAGATAAACTACCGCCGGTGTGACCAGTTCGGGTGCAAGACGTTGCGCGCTGTCTTCAAAACCGGGCAGATCGACCGTCATTCGTGTCGCTGCTATCGGTGCAATACTGTTGGTAGAGATGTTGTATTTGGCCCCTTCATGACGGAGGGTGTTCATCAGGCCGACTAGTCCAAGTTTGGCCGCTCCGTAATTGCTTTGCCCAAAATTGCCAAATAGGCCGGAAGTAGAGGTGGTCATAACAAGTCGACCATAGTTCTGCTCGACCATTATGGGCCACACGCATTTTGTGACGTTCACGCTACCGGTGAGGTGCACATCGATGACTGCATGCCAATTTTTAAGCTCAAGCTTCGCGAATGTTTTGTCTCGCAGAATGCCCGCATTATTTACAGCGATATCAATACGCCCCCATTTGGAAAGCGTGCTGTCCACCATATTCTGTACCGCATCGAGATCGGTAACTGAGGCGCTATTCGCGATTGCAGTCCCGCCCTTATTCTCGATTTCTTGTGCGACGAGTTCGGCGGCAGAAGCGGAACTTCCGCTTCCATCGACAGAGCCGCCTAGGTCATTGACCACCACTTTAGCTCCTCTTCTGCCAAGCTCCAGCGCGTGCTGTTTGCCTAATCCGCCGCCAGCGCCTGTAACTATGGCGACGCGGCCTTCAAAACTTATAGCCATCTCGACTCCTTATTTTCGCTCTTTCAGGGTTTGTAACTTTTGAGTGGGTTAGCACGCAAGTGACTTGAGATTCTATGCTTCCCTTCTGCTGCCCGCAAACCCAAATATTCGCTATGATACGATTCGCATTTTAACAGACCTTCAGCCGCCAGGAGGCTAAATGAGTGACACAGAGCCAGTTCCCGCGGCGACAGTCGTTCTGATTCGGGAAAATACCGAGCAGCAAGAACTCGAAGTTCTTTTGGTTCAGCGAAATGCCAGGCTGGTTTTCCATGGAGGACATTGGGTCTTCCCTGGAGGAAGACTGGATGACGAGGATTTCGGAGATGCTGAATTACCAAGGCTGGAATATCCCGCTGCGCTTCGCGCGGCTGTTCGTGAAACTCGTGAAGAAGCCGGAATTGAAATTGCTGAGGAGCAGCTCATCCATACGGCGCACTGGACAACTCCGCCAAAACTGCCGCGGCGCTTTTGCACCTGGTTTTTTCTGTGCCCCTTGTACCAAGCGGTTGAGGTAAAAGTCGATAACGACGAAATTCTGGATTACAGATGGCTCAGCCCCAACGCCGCGATCGCCGCCGCTGAGAGTGATTCTATGGTCTTGCCGCGCCCGACTCTGACGACTTTGCGAGACTTGTCAGGCCACGCGACTTTACCGTCGCTATTGTCCGGTTTGGCGCGGGCTAAGATTCGGGTGTTTCCGGAAAACTCCTTGTATTATCGCCCGAAAGAAATGGGTTGCTTCTTGGATTGAACCGGTATGATACGGTTTCCGTACGTACGAAGGTGAGTGCGGAACTAGTCGTCCCGCGACGCTTGTTTTCAGTCGATCGGTTAATGTTGCTGGATCACGCTGAAAGCGTGCGGCTTGGCCTAAAACACCTCTCTCATAAGCCTTGCTCTCCAGACTGGTTAGTGGGATAGTTAAAACAGAGCTTCACGTTGAGCCCGGGGTGCGGTTGGCCTGCTACCAGCGACCGAATTGAAACAAATCCGCAGATGTCTGCAACTGTTAGAACTGTGGGATCACAGCGGGATGATTTGTCGGCCCGGATGCTGCACGTCTGCAACTACAATTCCAACTGGACCTAATTATCATTCCAACAATCGAAAGTCTCCGTCAGACCCTCCAGCAGCTTCGCCGTCGCCGTGCGAGGTTTAATCTTATTAAATCTGCGAGCCTTGTTGCGACTGCTCTCGCGATCTTGGCCCTATCGTTTAGCCTAGCAGGCGTGTGGCTGAAACCCGACAAGTTTGGCTCTATCGTTTTGTTCGGTTTGGCGGTTGTTGCTGGTTCTATCACAACAGTTTGGTTCCTGCGCCTTCTTCGCCAGCGAAACACTGATGATCGCATGTTGGCTCATTATGTTGAGGATCATATACCTGACTTTGAACAACGCCTTTTGACTTCCTTGGAGTTTAGTGAGGATGATCTAAAGTACGGTCGCGCTGGAGTGTCCCAGCAGTTTATCCAGCAGCTCTGGGAAGATGCGCAGGCTCACGTGGTCCAACAGCAGAGGGAGGTAGAAACGGTAGCGCCTGCGAAGCAGTCCTGGATGGCATTTGCCTCTGCTGCCACGGTGGTTTCTGTGATTACGGCACTGTTTTTGAATTCAGAATCTCTGTTGGATTCCGGGACACGCCTAGCCTGGCCATTTGCGATTCCTGAGCCTCTGATTGTGGCGGAATTTTCGCCGGACATTGAAATTTCGGTTGAACCTGGCGATGTTGAGCTACAGCGTGGAAACAGTGTGACGATTGTGGCCCGCGTGTCGAATGCGACTCCAGATAGTATCAATCTTCGGCTCCAGAATGACAACGTCAATTGGCGAGATGCGTCAATGAGTCGGGATGGCATTGGCAGCAACAGCGCGACCTACAGCTATTTCATTCCTTCGCTGGAGGTAGATACGACTTATTACGTGGTATTCGAGGAAAGGGGACGGCAGAGTTCCCGTCAATATCAAATCAATCTGTTCGATTTGCCGCAAATAGAAGAGATCAATCTGGCCTTTGATTATCCAGATTACACGCAGCTTACTGACTCCATTGAAGAAGACAGTGGTGACATGATCGTCCCGGAGGGTACTCAGGTTTCAATGAATATTCAGTTCAACAAAGCGATTGCTACAGCTCGGGTGGAATTCGAGGAGAGCTATCTGGACGATGATGAGGCCGAGTCTAAACGGTTTTCCTATCGGGATTTAAGTATGGACATCGACGGCGATCTCGGGACTACGAGCTTTACCGTGACCCAAGATGGGGTTTATCGGATATTTGCCACAGATATAGCTGGTCTCGAGAATCAGGAGCCATTGGATTATTTCATTAGAGTCATTAAAGACGCACCGCCTGAGCTCTCTTTGCAGCGCCCAGGGCGAGATCAGGACGTTATGCCGCTTGAAGAAGTAATGTTAGAAGTAGATGCCAGCGATGATTATGGACTTACTGAGTTCACGCTGAACTACAGCGTGGTTGGTTCGGAAGAGGTTAAAGTTGATTTCCTTCAAGAACCGAATGTTCGCAGCGAGTCCGGCAGTGAGCTGATTTATCTCGAAGATCTTGACGTCGAGCCGGGAGACTTCGTCAGTTACTTTCTCACGTTGGCTGACAATAATGGTTTGAATGGTCCAGCTGAGGTTATTTCGGATATCTATTTCCTGCAGGTCATCCCCACGGAACAGGAATTTCGAAAAAATTCCGGCATGAGCGGAGGACAGGGGGCAGGCGGTGGCCAGGGCAGCGATAGCAGCGCACTGGTTTCAGTGCAGAAAGATATCATTGCAGCTACATGGAAGTTGCGGAACCGTCAGAACGTCGTCTCCCCAGAGGAGTTTGGCGCTGATGCAGAGATTATTGCCGAATCTCAGCGTGAAGCCACTGGTCGAGCAAAAATGTCGATTGATCGTCTCGCGGAGCGTTTAAATTTCTCAGACGATACTTACGATTCGGCGGTCGAAAATCTGTCGCTGGCTATCGAGCAGATGAATCTGGCGGCGGGTGAGCTTGATAAAGTCCAGATAACCAGTGCGCTCCAGCCTGAACAGCTGGCGTTGCAATACATTCTGAAGGCGGAGGCAAGCATCAATCGCACGAATGTTAGCATGCAGCAAGGTGGCGGTGGTGGCGGAGGTTCGGCGCAGCAAGAGCGCGAGGATCTGAGAGAGCTTTTCGAAATGGAAATGGGCCAGTTGGAGAATCGCTATGAAACGCCCAACTCTCGTGGAAGCGGCTCTCAGCAAAATCAGGAAGAGATCGACAAGCTGGAAGCGCTCGCACGACGCCAGGCAGGATTGACTCGGGCGCAACGTAATCTGGCGCGCCGAGAAGATCAAATGACTGAGGAGGAAAAACGCCGCCAGCTGGAACGTCTGGTGCGGCAACAGGAGCAGCTAAGCCGCGAGGTCGCCCAACTGGCACAACAGATGTCGCGAGGCCAGCAAAGAGCTCAGTCTTCTTCGCAGAATGGCAGCCAGTCGCAGTCAGCTTCCGGCACCAGCTCCTCAAGTCAGCAGCAAGGTGACAGTGCCATCCAGCGCGCGGCGCAGCAAATGCAGGAAGCGGCGGAGAGTGGTTCCGCTTCCATCGCAGCGGCGCGCAGCCAGAAGGCCCTGGAAAATCTGCGGCAGCAACAGCAGCAGCTCAGTGAACAGGGTGATAGGTCGGTGAATCAGCTGGCACAAAATTTGAGTCAGCGTGGGCAGCAGTTACTGCAGCAGCAGCGGCAGTTACAGGAGCAAATCGCGGAAACCAGCAGACAACAAGGGCTGGGCCAAACGCGTCAGTCAATGGCTAATGACGAAAGCTTGCAGGAGCTTATTCAGGCCCAGCAGCAGCAACAGCGAGACCTTGAAGAAATAGAAGATATGTTGAGGGCAATCATTGCGCGTGGCAGCAATGAGGACCAGCGCCTCATGTCGCAAGCTCAAGAAGCCACCCGAGATTTACGTCCGATTCGTGAGGAAATGTCTACGAGCAGTCGTGTGCTCCGCAATGGTATGGTGAATCTTGCAGTCGATATCGAACAAGAGATCGAAGATCAACTCGAAGCGCTGGTTGATTCACTGGCGGGCCTGGACCCAGTAAATCAGGGTTCAGGTTCTGATCAGATCCAGCGAGCTGCGCGGAACCTGGGAAGCCTCAGGGAACAGGTAGAGTCGCTGCAGCAACAGGCGCTGGCCTTCAGCGATAGCGACAGCCAGCAGCGCATGCAGCCGGATCTTCGAGGCATGCGAGAACAGTTGCAGCGCAGTCAGCAACTAGCGCAACAGCTGCAGGACGAGTTGCGCGATCAGGCGAGGGGAGGACTGCAAAGCGCTCAGGTTGGGCAAGCTGGCGCGCTCGCAAATAGTCGACAGAATGGGAGCGCTAGAGAGGAAAGTGGCGAGCGCAACGGTATGAATGGAGCGATTAATACGGAGGGCAGCAATCTCCCCTGGGGAAATGCCCGTTCGATAATGCAGCAATTGACCCAGCAAGACATCGAAGATTTCATCAATCAGCCGGAATTGTTTCGCCAGCTTCTTAAGCCGATCATCGAGCTTGAAGGAGCCCTTCGCGCTCAAGCCGAAATGGACAGCATCAACAGCAAGCTGTATGCGTCTTTCGACGAAGAGGTGCCTGAGGAATATAGAGACCTTGTTCAGGAGTATTATCGTGTTTTGTCCGAAAGTCAGGGGTTAGAAAGCCCGAGACAGTAGACATGCAATACACAGAACCTAATCTTCTATCCGCTATTGCTGAGGGTACCGTCGACTTCGCATACGGCGTCAGCCCCTTCGCCTTTTTGTCTCTGACTGTTGTGGTTTTGGCCATTGTCTGGTTTGGCTATCTAAAAACGACCCGTCCCCTGAGTCGGCCATGGAAAGCGTTTTTCATCGTCTTACGCACCAGTGTGCTGGTCATCCTGTTATTTTGCTTACTACGTCCGGTGATAACGACGGTTCAGGTTGCCCCTCAGGAAACGTATCTGGCGGTCCTGGTAGATGATTCGCAAAGTATGACAATTGCGGATATGTCTTCAGGTCGAACCCGACAGGAGGCGATGCGTGAAGGTCTCTACGGCAGTGGAATCCTGGGCGAGCTCGCAGAAAACTTTCAAATTCGTAGTTTCAGATTTGATAAAACCGCAGAACGAATCGCGGGGGAAGATGGGCTGGGCGAATCAGGCACAGCTTCGTCAATTGGTCAGGCCCTTGACTATGTTGATGCTCAGCTAGGAGGACTTCCTTTGGGAGCGCTTATTTTGCTGACCGACGGTGCGGATAACAGCGACCTTGACCC
>DORE01000047.1 GCA_003514305.1 Gammaproteobacteria bacterium
GTTTACATGGATGGTGCAAACCTAAATGCTCAGGTTGCCGTTGCCAAACCCGCTGAGATAGGTGCGGACGTTTCGCATGTTAATCTACACAAAACATTCTGTATTCCCCACGGAGGCGGCGGGCCTGGTATGGGCCCAATTGGCGTAAAGTCACACCTGGCACCTTATTTGGCCAACCATTCTCTTATTGAAGTTGAAGGCCCAACTGCAGGTAACAGCGCCGTTTCTGCGGCGCCGTGGGGCAGCTGTGGAATTCTTCCTATCTCCTGGATGTACATCACAATGATGGGGTCAAAGGGACTTCTAAAGGCGACCCAAATTGCGATTCTGAGCGCCAATTACGTTGCCGCCAAACTCGTGCCGCATTTCCCAGTGCTATACACGGGCCGCGGGGGCATGGTCGCTCACGAGTGCATTATAGACATGCGTCCGCTGAAGGAAGCTACTGGAATTACCGAAGAAGATGTTGCCAAGCGGCTAATGGATTTCGGCTTTCATGCCCCCACCATGTCCTTTCCAGTTGGGGGCACTTTGATGATTGAACCAACAGAAAGTGAATCGAAAGCAGAACTAGACCGGTTCATTGATGCCATGGTCAAGATTCGTGAGGAAATCGCTCAAGTGGAAACTGGTCAGATCGATGCAGAAAATAACCCTTTGAAGAATGCACCGCATACAATCGAAGACTTGCTTGATGACGACTGGCAGCGACCATACACAAAAGCACAAGGTGTCAATCCCATGGGCGGGCCGATTGAGGCCAAGTACTGGCCGAGCGTAAATCGCATTGATAACGTCTACGGTGATAGAAATCTATTCTGCGCCTGCCCCGCAATCGAAGAATATGAAGAAGTTTGAGCCTGATGAAGCCAAGATTCCTTGAGGTCCTTTGAAATTCTCACGCTGATTTTCACTCCACACCCACGCATCCAAGCGGTGTCTCGCTTCTATTACCAAATATAAGGCGGTGGCAAGATCAGATCCTTGATAAACGCTCAAATTTAAGATTTATGTCTGAACCTAACGGCGGTGCCGCTCACACTTACCATCATCATGGCACCTTTTTTGCCAACAACCTCATAATCTATATCAATACCAATCAAGGCATTCGCACCTAAAGATGAAGCTGCCTGTTCTATTTCTGCGAAGGCAATTTCTCTGGCTCTGCTAAGCTCATTTTCATAAGCCCCCGCGCGCCCACCAACGATGTCACGTACAGCTCCAAAAAGATCCTTAAGAATATTAGCACCAAGGATCGCCTCGCCAACCACTACTCCAAGGTATTTCTCGATTACTTCCCCATCCAGATTGCTTGTTGTTGTGCAAATCATATCTTTACCTCCTGATGTTCGATTAAACCGAATTCGCCGATGACGCTATCAAAATCCACATTCCGAGAACTGACAGATTACCCAGGCCAAACACTATAAGTCTGTGCATTATATTGTTGTAAGAGAGGTGAATGCAGGTATGTATCACACGCGCGATAACGAATATCCAAGCCAGCGTTACTGGAAGCGGATCTGAAATCTCCATGGCAACGTACAGAACGCCCGCCGTATAAAACAAAACGGGTACTTCAAACAAGTTGGCCACATTCCTGCTGGTCTTGATTATCAATTCGGAGACCTCTTCGCCTTGAAACAAGGAATAGTAGTTGAGCGTGACCTCACCTCTTCTCACAGCAGCCAAACGTACCCGAAGAGTAAAAAGCAAAACCATAAAAGTGAGCATGACCATAAAAAACATCGGATAGAGCATCAGTTTTATCCCTCATTAAACAAACTGCATTGAACAACATGGCGCATATGTTGTAGTTCAGTATAATTCTATACTGGTTGATAAAACAGAAATCGTAAGGCGATCTTCTCGATAAAAGTCGCCGCTTCCCGGACGGAATGGATAGTGATCGCAGCAAGCTATAAAGACCATGTGAGTAAACTTCAGGCAAATTATGAAAGCGCGCTCCTCAAGGTCTCTAATAGAGAACCACTTGATGGTGTGCTGCTCTATAGCGGCAGCGAGCAGCACTATTTTGCCGATGATCGGGGCGTTGCTTTTCAGGCCTACGGGCATTTCTTGCACTGGATTGATGTGAACCAACCAGGTCAAATGCTGTGCATTCGGACCGGCCTAAAGCCTGTTTATTATCAGATCGTTCCCGATGACTACTGGTATGAGCAGGATATCTCGACTGACCCCGTCTGGAGTGACTGCTTTGAGCTGATTCGCCTGACCAGTGAAGCGGCGCTGATCGAGGAGATTACAGGAAAATATGTATTTCTGGGTCAGAGCCCCACCCTTGCAGAGGCCATGGGAGTGCCAGCCTCACTCACTAACCCTGAGCCTTTGCTGCACTTCCTTGATTACCACCGAGCCTACAAGAGCGACTATGAACTGGATCAACTTCGGGTTGCAAATCGACTGGCGTTGGTCGGCCACAGCGCAGCCCGAGATTGTTTTCTAGCTGGGGGCTCCGAATACGATATTCACATGGCTTACCTCACTACCTGCGGTATTTTGGAAGACGAAACGCCCTACACGAATATCGTCGCGCTTAATGAAAAATCGGCAATCCTGCACTATCAAAATAAGCGTCGGCATCTTCAAGGAGATAACCGGGTTTTATTGATAGATGCAGGGTACCGCGTACGAGGCTACGGGTCTGACATTACCAGAACCTCCGTCAGCAACGACATACATTCAGCGTTCAATATGCTGTTGGACGGAATGGAATCCATAAAAGACAGGCTTGTCCAAGCGGTAAGACCCGGGCTTTCCTACATTGATCTTCATCTTATGGCCTTAGCAGAAATCGCCGAACTGTTGATCAATGTTGAAGTCTGCCGAGGAAGAGCTTCTGAGCTGATAGAGCAAGAGATTGTGCATCGTTTTATACCCCATGGTGTCGGACATTTACTGGGGATTCAGGTTCATGACGTAGCTGGCCATCAGCAGAACGTTGACGGTGACACCGTCGCTCCCCCCGCTCACTCTCCGATGTTGCGTAATACCCGGCAATGCGCCGAAGGAATGGTGTTCACCATAGAGCCCGGCTGTTATTTTATCCCTCTGCTACTTGAGGGTGAACGACGTAACATTCGCAGGAAATTTTACAATTGGGGTCTTATCGATCAACTGTATCCCATGGGCGGAATCCGGATTGAGGACAATGTTTGCGTTACTGCTGAAGGGGTAGAAAATCTGACGGTAGCCATCTAATTGGCACCTTGATCAAGCACTCAACCTGCGAGCCCCAATAGCTCTTCAATTTTGGCTTCCACCCGGGGCAAGGCAGTCCTATTTGCCAAGATCAATTCCTTCCCGGCTTCGCCCATTCTCTTTCTTCGCCCAGAGTCATCCAAAAGCAACCGCAGCTGAACCGTCAATTCGGCGGCATTGTTGACGGTCAGCAGGGCCTCAGCCGCCTCAAGTTGCCTGCAGATACTCGCAAAGTTGAATTGTGAGGGACCAACCAAAACCGGCAGGCTACAGGCAGAAGGCTCGAGAACATTTTGGCATCCGGTATTTACGAGGCTACCACCGACAAAGGCGATATGGCTCAGCCGATAGTAATCCATCATCTCACCCATAGAATCACCCAGCAGAACCTGGGTTTCTTGAAGTATGGCTTCTGAACTACTCCTTCGCTGAATCGCTAAACCCTGCTGCCGCGCAAGTGCCGCCACCTGATCAAATCGTTCCGGGTGTCGCGGAATAAGAATGCACAATGGTGCATCCGGGTGAGCCAGAAGACCACGGACAGCCCGCAGAATTATTGCCTCTTCTCCCTCTCTAGTACTGGCAAACACGATAACTTGACGTCCAGACTGCTGAACAGAAAGAAAGGGTTCAACCTGCCGCTTTGGATTAATAAATTGGGGGTCTGTCTCCATATGGAACTTCAGGCTTCCAGTAACCTCTACCGCGCTAAGCTCGGCGCCCAGAGCGAAAAGCCGCTCAGCATCCTGCTGGGATTGAGCCGAAATCGCATCAATCGCGCTGAGCATCTGGCTGGACAGTGTTGCCGCTCGGCTGTAACCCAGCGCCGACTTTTCAGAAAGCCTAGCATTGGCCAGCATAATTTTTATCCCTTGCCGTTTGCAAGCGGCAATTGTATTCGGCCACATTTCAGTTTCCATAAGGATTAGCAGGTCAGGTTTGATCCTCTTAAGAAAACGGCGCAGCACAAAGTCAAGATCGTAGGGTGCGTACACATGAAAAACAGTCTGGCCAAATAAACTGCGAACCCGGTCCGAGCCTGTGGGCGTAGTGGTAGTTACCGCAAATCTCAAATCAGAATGCTTCGCCTGAAGAGATTTTA
>DORE01000017.1 GCA_003514305.1 Gammaproteobacteria bacterium
CTTCATTTAATAGTGATTTTGGCAGCGTTAAAGCTAGTGAACCGATATAAACCAACCAGTCTTCCGCAGGTTTTATTAATTTTTCGCAAGGCTACATGCCGATGACAGTGCTGGTCTCCGGCAAGTAATTATCCCTTTAATTGCATCTTCTCTGCACATCCCCGTATTTGGATACTTAGTGTGCAGTTTGATCACTGCCACGGCCGCAGTCTCAACTTATTCCAACTTATTAATCTGCGCAGAAATGCAAGTTTTTTAATAAATGGACGTGAAAAATAGCCTTCTATATATACAGTCGCTCATATTAGTAGCGAAAATATGATACAGAAAAGTACACGTCCAGCTTTTCTGTATCACCCACTGGTAAAGTGGATTTCACTCTCTTCGTCGAATACTGCGAGAACACGGCATGTTAAAGGTTGAGCGCCCAACGAATCGGCCCTCTTCTTTACATTTGATTCGGAGCACGACTTTCTAAACACCGAACATTGTCTGGCCGCCTACCACTGTCCGAACTATTTCAATATTCTTAATCTGATCTGGATCTACATCATGTGGTGCTTCCGCTAAGATCACGAAGTCGGCCAACTTACCGGGGGTAATGCTACCCTTAATGCTTTCTTCAAAAGAGGCGTAGGCGCCGTTGATAGTGCAAATTCTCAAAGCTTCATCCACGGTCACCTTCTGATTAGCTCCCCATACTCTACCCATCCAATCTTTTCTTGTAACCATGCTTTGAATTCCCATCAGGGGCTCATACGGACCTGGCGTATAATCTGAAGCGGGAGCAACCGGAATGCCGTAATCAAGAAAGGATTTATGAGCGAACATCCACTTCATCTTTTCCTCCCCATAGTAAACCCACTTGTTGCCGTGATAATGAACATAGGTGTAGAAAGGAGTAGGGATTGAGCCCGTAGTTTTTATGCGTTGGAGAAGTTCAGGATTCACCAGCGAGCAGTGCTCAAGACGATGCCTAGGATCAGCGCGTGGCCAGAGAGATTGCACCCGCTCATAAGCATTTAATACCATGTCAATCGCCACATCCCCGTTGGCATGAATGCCTATCTGGAAGTCGTTTCGATGAGCATTTTCAACAGCCTCATGGATTTCCTGTTGGTCCATCGTCAAAATCCCATAATCGTTGGGCCTACCCTCGAAAGGCGTGCTCATTGCCATAGTTCGCTCGGATGCCGAGCCATCAGCGCCGAATTTAACGGCACCAATACGGAATACTTCATCGCCAAAACCCGTTCTTACTCCGGAGTTTACCAAGTCAAAGAAAAGTTGACCCCGAGGAAACAAGTACATCCTAAATCTCAGCCCACCTTGTGCTCTAGCGTCTTGATATGCAACCATATCTTGCCGATTTCCTCCCGTTTGATGCACCGAAGTCAAACCCGCAGCAGTCATCAGCTCGGATATCAGCTTTATGCCATTAGCTCGTTCCTGGCGGCTTGAGTCGCTTGGGATCAAATCCCGGAACACGTCTCGAGCTTTTTCTGCAACAAGACCGGTCAGAACTCCATTCTCATCGCGATAAAAGCGACCGTCCGGTGGATCGGGAGTCTCGGCACTCACCCCAGCCAGCCCTAATGCCATGCTATTGTAGACTCCCGTATGTCCACCGCGGTGTCTCACTTCGACTGGATTTTCTGGGGCAGCTTCATCTAAATCAAAGCGATTGATCGGTCGACCCTCTTCAAGCTTAGTGTCATCGTACTTGAACGCCCGAACCCATTGACCTCGAGGGGTGTTTCTTGCGCGTTCGGCGATGGCTTCTTTTATCTCAACGACCGACCGCCGATCAGCATTCACTTGCACTAACTCGTTTACGCCGGCGCCAGAAGGATGTGAGTGAGCATCAATAAATCCTGGACCAATGAACATTCCCTCCGCGTCGATAATTTCAGTTTCACGCGACGCGAGCTGACTTATATGGTCAGTTGAGCCCACGGCGATAAAGCGGTCGTTTTTGACTGCGAACGCTTCTGCACTGGGCTGACTGGAATCACTGGTAAAAACCCTCCCGTTAACAATGACATAATCTGGAGACGCGTCTGACGAAATTGGCGCGGATTGAGCGATACTTCCTTCCGTGGCCAATCCAAGACCAGCAGCGGCAAGTGCTGAGCTCGAGCCAATGAATTTACGTCTGGAAAATTTAGTCATAGAAGCCTCTTGTTTCAGTATAATTTTTGAAGTGTGATTTCAAAGTCGCTTTTTACCTACACTATTCAATCTTTTACCCTCAATTGACAAGGTAGTTTAATCGCAGGTTGATATTGGATTCTGCAGCTTCTTGCCACTGTTTTGGAATCATTTGTCTAGTTATTTCTATTTGATAACCAGCATAGTCCCGAAGCAGCACGACTGAATTCAATATAATCACGGCCTCCATTTCGGTTCTTGAATTGCGCAATGCTTCGACTAAATAGGACTCAGGATTCTCTGCACCAACTAATCCAAGGAATTCTGCAGCCCTCACGCGCACCAAATTCTCCTCGTCCTCAAAGGCGATCTTGCGCGCCAAGCTGACAAAAGACTTCGCATCGTATCCAAAACTACTCAGGACAATCAGCGCCCAATACCGCTCCCAGGCATCTTTTGACTCGAGTGCGACGAATAATGCTCTGTCGACTTCATCAAATGATCCAAGAGCTAAATCAGCGATATCAAATAGACGAGCTATCCTATCTGTATTGCGGCGGCCGAATGAAACTGGATTATCAAAGGCTTCTGAGAAAAGCACACTTTCTGGAAATACACTAAGGTCATTTATTGACTTTACATGGTCACTTAGTCGCTTTCTCATCAGCTTGAGCGTGTCAGCATGAGCGGGATCTTGCGCTAAATTATTAATCTCAAAAGGGTCCGAACTGAGATCGAACAGTTGTTCGGCCGTGCGCGGCTCGAAAAACTGTTTTTGAACATCAGTGAGAGTGCCAGAGATGTAAAGGTCAAGCCACTCGGAGTACGCCAGCATGCGATAACGATATTCGTTGAATAGGGCGTCCACATTAAAGGGCTGATAATTTCGAATATATTTCATATTTCCTTTACGTAACGCCCTGACATGATCAATTTTTTCATCAAGCCTATCTGCGTATCCAAAGGCTTCATCCCTGCGATTGACCTCATCCATGCTGACTTTTTGGCCCAGAAATGGCTTCCCATCCATATGCGCTGGCACATCAATTCCAGCCAGATTTAGAATAGTCGGTGCAAAGTCGATGAAACTTACGAAGCCATCTACACGCGATCCTAATTCAACATCGATCAAGTGCTTGTAATTCTCAGGCACATAGACCACCAATGGCACATGCAAGCCATTTTCGTATACATAGCCCTTGCCCCGGGGGAGCACTCCTCCATGATCGCCAAAGTAGAAAATAAACGTATCTTCTAGTAACCCATCTTTCTTCAGCATTTCCATATATCGAGCAAAATAGTTATCAACCTTTACATGATTATCGAGGTATTGGGCATGCGTGTAACGAAATATCGCAGTGTCAGGAAAGTATGGAAAAAGAGTTATTAAATCTGGGTCAGTCACGGTGGCATCACGTTTCATCTCCTCTTTAGAAAAATGCAGGCTACTTTCGTGTGTTAGTGCCGTGTTTTGAACGTGAAAAAAGGGCTGGCCTGGTTTCCTGTTACGCCAACTGGCATCAGACGAAGATTCATTCCAACCTTCGGTTTCAGCAACGTTATAGTCTGTCTTACGATTGTTTGTTGTGTAGTAGCCAGCCTGTTGCAAATACCAAGGATATATATGGCTTCCATCTGGCATTGGTACAAGCTTCGAGCGTCTATGATATTGAGCTCCGATACGTGGCGCGTAAGACCCTACCAGTAAAGTTGTTCGCGCAACGGAACAAACTGGAGCATTGGAGAATGCGTGCTCAAAAACCAAACCATGCCTCGCAAGACCTTCG
The DNA here is from genome assembly GCA_003514305.1 of Gammaproteobacteria bacterium. Lineage (GTDB taxonomy): Bacteria > Pseudomonadota > Gammaproteobacteria > Pseudomonadales > Pseudohongiellaceae > UBA9145. The sequence continues at coordinate 3,939 of DORE01000017.1, forward strand.
ATCGTTGGCATCGATATACCATTTTCATTGTAAAGCTTGCTGAAGTGCACCGAGTTATCTTCGGAGGTAAACCAGACAAAGTTTGGTAGTTCCGAACCAAACGCGCTACAGCAATTCGTGAGGAGAGCTAAAAATATATGCGTGACTCGGTTCTTTGGTGTCAACTTCTGTATTCTCTCGTGAGTATTTAATCGTTAATCAAAGATCGCAAAAAAGGCAAGATTATTAACGAAGGTTTCATTTAAGTTTATACAAAGCCTACCCAGCTTGACTGCCTGCTACTATACTGTACCGGAAATATGCTTAACTGAAGTCGACAATCAAGTTAAAAAATATGGCGGTTAAAGAACGAAATCTATATAAAAAACCCTTGGGATGGATCCTTCTTTCCGTCATAGGTATTTCATCTTGTGATAATCAAACTCAAAAGTCTACGGTTGATTCCAGCCCAAATTATCCTAACGTTATGCACAAGGTAATTCGGGCACCGCGCTTGGTCGAGGCGACAATCACTGAGTTGCAAGAATCGCTGAAAATTGGTGATTTTACCTGCCGCGATATCGTGCAGGGCTATATCGATAGAATCAATGCTTATGACCAGCCAGCTGGCATCAACGCAATTACTGAGATCAACGCCAATGCTTTGACTCGAGCCGATGAAACCGACGTGGCTTTGACAACAGGCAAAGAGATGCCGCCACTGTTTTGTGCTCCACTACTTGTGAAAGATAATTTCGATACTTCCGATATGGTTACCTCTGGAGGATCTATAGCACTAAGGAACAGCAAGCCCGAAGACGACGCCTTTATGATTCGCAAACTCAAGGAGGCAGGCGCAATTGTGCTTGCAAAGACTAATATGGCAGAGTGGGCCTTCAGTCCGAGAGAGAGTATCTCTTCCTCATACGGACGCACTGCTAATGCGTACGATGTAAACTATGTACCAGCAGGATCGTCAGGTGGAACTGCGTCCGGAGTAGCCGCAAGCTTTGGGGTCGCTGGTATGGGCTCCGATACCGGTAACTCGATTCGAGGACCATCCTCTCATCTCGCCTTATTCGGATTGCGCTCGACCTTAGGTTTGACGAGTCGAGATGGCGTAATACCGCTAAATTTTGATCGTGATATCGC
>DORE01000191.1:0-3820 GCA_003514305.1 Gammaproteobacteria bacterium
TCTAAAGGCCACCTTGATGAGTCACAGACCGTGGGTGTAGCTGTCGTCATAGCGTGCCTGGGTATAGTTTTCAAACCGAGTATATTCTCCTCTGAAGCTCAGTCTTACCGTGCCGATTGGACCATTTCGTTGTTTGCCAATAATGACCTCGGCTATACCCTTATCTACCGTATCTTCGTTGTAAACTTCATCGCGGTAGATAAAGGCAATCACATCAGCATCCTGCTCGATTGCACCGGACTCACGCAGATCTGACATCACTGGGCGCTTATTGGGCCGTTGCTCCAAACCGCGATTGAGCTGTGAAAGCGCCACCACTGGACATTGAAATTCTCTCGCCAAAAGTTTCAAGGATCGTGAGATCTCAGAGATTTCGTTGACCCGGTTTTCCGTGGTTCCCTTGATCTGCATAAGCTGCAAGTAGTCCACAACAATCATGCCCAATGAAGAATTATGTTCGCGTACCACGCGGCGTGCGCGGGAACGCATCTCCATAGGGCTGATCCCTGCACTATCGTCAATATAGAGCGGGCGGTCCTTCAATTTGGCGAGGGCATTATTCAAGCTGCGCCAATCCTCGTCGCCCAGCGTTCCGCTCCTGAGTTTTCCCTGGTTTATGCGCCCAATAGAGGAGAGCATTCTAAATATCAGGCTTTCTGCTGGCATCTCAAGGCTGAAAACCAATACCGGCTTCTCACCGCCAAGAACTGCATGTTCGACAAGATTCATCGCAAAGGCGGTTTTTCCCATAGATGGCCGGCCTGCTACGATGACCAGGTCAGAGTTCTGCCATCCCGAAGTCATCTCGTCCAAGTCTTTATAACCGCTGGGCAATCCAGTCAGATCTCCCTCAGCGCTGGATAACTCATCAATACGCTCAACAGCACGACTCAGCAAGTGATTGACAAACTCGGGGCCAACATTGTTCGGACGCTCATCAGAGATGTTGAACACGTGCTGCTCAGCGGCGTCTACTACCTCGCCGGCGGACCTCCCTCCAGTGTTGTAGCCCGAGTCAGCGATACCGTTCGCCACCATAATCAAACGCCTTAGAATAGAACGCTCACGGATAATGTTGGCATACGCAAGGATATTAGCGGTGCCTATCGCGTTGCCAGCAAGCTCACCAACATAATCAAGCCCGCCCGCTGCATCCAGTTCGTTTAGACTGTTCAGCGCATCCACCAACGTCACGACATCAATTGGGCGATTGACCTCGGACTGACTAACCATAACCTGATAAATGAGTTGATGCTCCGTCCGGTAGAAATCTGCGGGTAACAGCACATCTGCAACGCTGTCCCATTCAGCGCGATCTAGCATCAGCCCACCAAGGACAGCCTGTTCAGCCTCCACCGAATGGGGCGGCACTTTGAGGGTCGTTAAATTTGACTGCTGGCTTGAAGGCGCAATTGAGTTGCTGGATTCGAAGGAGTCTGACATGTCACCCGGGCTACTTTGGCTAGGCTAAAAGAGCGTTTCTCTAACTAATCAGAATGGTGCTGTATTTATTTTCCGAAAGCAAACCACTTTAGATAGCCTGCTAAAAAATTAGGTATCATCGTGAACGACTTCTTCGCTGCTATCATTATCTGAGCCTTCAGAGGACTCTTCTGCCGCCCCATATTCTGACTGATCGAGTTCTTCGATGATGCTTCCATCGGCAGACACCTCCGCTGCTGATTGAAGACGCACCACATTGGCGGTGATCTGGGCAACAACATCATGCCCCAGGTCGATCGTGAGCTCTGTAACACCAAGCTCCCGAATCACGCCATGTGGCATCAAGACTTCGCTCTTTGATACGTCACTGCCGGCCTGGGCATTAAGAGCATCAGCAATCTCGCGAGTTCCAACAGATCCAAACAACTTGCCTTCGTCACTGGCGTTTACTTCGATGGTTAAGTTTGCCCCATTAACCTTTGCAGCACGAGCCTGAGAAACAGCAACCTTTTCATTATGCGCAGCTAATAGATCGGTCTTGCGCTCTTCAAATTGCGCCAGATTAGCCTTGGTCGCCGGAATAGCCTTGCCATGTGGAAAGAGAAAATTACGAGCGTAGCCCGCTTTTACGCTCGCCGTGTCACCAATGTCCCCCAGTCTGCCGATTTTTTCCAGCAAGATAACGTTCATGTTATTTTCCTCATCTTCGTTATAACATCACGCGCTGTTTTGCAGCCGTGAGCGAAAATCAAACCAACTGTCGGCCAGTGCAAGAAGTACGACAAGCTGCACAGCGACCGGTAACATCAGCAGGATGTAGAAGGTCACCAGCAGCAGCACAGGTAAGCTCCGCATCTTTACCACCGCGTGCACCAGAGCTATTCCAGCAAATACATGCGGCATCAAAAAGTATAAGATCCAGGACTCTGGAACAATCACTCCAGAGCCCGAAAGTAGCGCCACCGCAAGCAACCCCAGTGCCACGTTTCGCTTGATACGCAAGCTATGAAACTCCATCCGGAATCCTCCCGGATTGAAGAGCAACGCCTGCATCCATCGCGCTGTCATAAGCAGCAAAACAGAAATAAGCATGTACACAGCACCAATCACGCTAAGCATCACGGTGCTGACCGCTTCCAGCCGCAGATCTTGCGAACTGCTGGATCTAACGTACTGCTCCAGCTGAGCCATCAACGCATCTATTACGGCTGGCTGGACGCGGAAATACCCTTCGACACTTATACCAACTGCTATTGCAGCTAACAACGTGAGCTCCCAAGACTCCGTTTCCCTTAGCAATAGCGCTAATCCGGTGATTCCGAACAGCATTATTAGCGGAACCACATCACCAGCGGCAGCCCACGCCGCAACGGGAAGAACGGCCCAAGCGAAAACGATCACCACTTCCTGCAGGCCGCGCCGCAGAGCAATGAGTCCAACCACAACCGGGTTGAGCAGATTAACCAGCGGGATAAGGCCCAGCAGAACAACCGCTATCACCGCCTGTCTGCGACCGGTCATGACGTATTCTGCAAGACCGCGCATCATGGTACCGACTCAGACCTGGTGACTGTCCGTGTAAGGAATCAGCGCCAGATATCGCGCCCTCTTGATTGCTGTTGCCAGCTGTCTCTGATAGCGCGCTTTGGTGCCGGTGATACGGCTGGGAACGATTTTGCCAGTCTCCGAGACATAGGCCTTAAGCGTTTCGAGATCCTTATAATCGATCTCTTTAGTGCCTTCCGCAGTGAACTTGCAGAACTTACGACGACGGAAATAACGAGCCATAGTTTGGTCCTTTAAAAAAATTGAGTGCGTACTATTATTCAGACGTAGTATCGTCGGAAGCGTCGTCTATCTCAGCTGGAGCCTCATTAGCAGTTTCTTCAACCGGCGCCTTCGCGGCTGCTGCCTCCTCAGCTGCCGCCGCTGACGCAGCTGCAACTTCTTCTTCTTTGCGCTTTTGTTCAACGCGCGCCTTGCGCTCTTTAGACTCGCGCTCCTGCTTGAGAATCAGAGATTCTTCGGTGACAGCCTCTTTGCGCTTGATCACCAAATTGCGCAACACAGCGTCGTTATATCGGAACAGCGTCGATAATTCCTCAAGTGCATCGCCGACACACTCGATATTCATCATTACATAGTGGGCTTTGTGGATCTTGTTGATCGGGTAGGCAAGTTGTCTACGCCCCCAGTCTTCGATGCGATGGATGTTACCGCCGCTATCTGACACCAATTGGGTATACCGATCGATCATGCCAGGCACCTGCTCTGACTGATCAGGATGCACCAAAAATACAACTTCATAGTGTCTCATAGAGACTCCTTTTGGTTCAGGTCTCCCAACTGACGCCGGCGCGCGTGGTGAGACAAGGAG
>DORE01000191.1:4189-14497 GCA_003514305.1 Gammaproteobacteria bacterium
CGGCATCCTACAGAAACAGGGCCACAGATGCAAGAAAACCCGTCTGAAATATTAGCCTACGAGCCGTAATTGCTGGTGTCGGCTTACGGACTCAGCACCAGCTGTAAAGGCTGTGTCATCGCAAATATGCCGGTACAATACCGGTACCCTTCGAAAATTCATTGTTCGATCTGACGCTGACGAACGGCTTCGAAAAGAATTACCCCAGCCGCTACCGAAACATTCAAACTGCTCATTGCTCCAGCCATAGGGATACCGATCAGAAAATCGCACTTCTCTTTAGTAAGGCGCCGCAATCCGGTGCCCTCTGATCCCATAACTACGGCTACAGCGCCGCGCAAGTCTTGCTCATAAACGCCAGTTTCGGCGTTATCGTCAGTACCAAAAAGCCACAACCCACGTTCCTTTAGCTGTATCAAGGCCCGCGAGAGGTTCGGCACCGCAAATAGGTTGACTGTTTCAGCCGCACCACACGCTACCCTGCGAACGGTCGCATTAACTTGCACTGCCTTATCTTTTGGAATGATGACTGCATCTACCCCGGCAGCATCTGCCGACCGCAAACAGGCCCCTAGATTATGAGGATCAGTGACACCATCCAGTATCAGCAGCAATGGCGGCGCGCAACGGCCCTCCAGGCCCGCCAGAAACTCACCCCATTCGGATTGCTTGAAATCCCGCTGCGTATCTGCCAATTCCACAGCCACTCCTTGATGCACCTCCAAGCAGACTCGATACAGTTCCTTCGCATCCAGCTCTTCAAGCTCAATCTCCGCGGCTATAGCAAGGTTGCGAACCGCATCAAGACGATCGTCTCCGCGATCGCGATTAAGCAACACGCGTTTGGCGGACTGTGGGTTTTGTTTCAGTAATTCCGAAACGGCGTTTATGCCAGTGACCCAATTGATCTCAGACATCTTCCTGCGGACGCTCCCTAGCGCGATTTCCGTGTTCGGGTTTTCTTGCTCAAACCATTTCCACCCGATGATTTGCCTTGCTTATTAAGGTTTACTTGTCGCTCGACCGATCCTCGAGTAGCTGTTTGATCACGTGATATTCTCTTCTTCGCAGTCTTTTCTGGCTTTCCAGATTTTTTTCGAGCTGATTTTTTAGGCTGTGTGTGCTTTGCGCCAGACTCATTATTGCTGGACTTGCGCTTTTTTGTAACGCCTTTTTTAACCTGACCTTTCTTTGGCTCTGAGGTGGCTCCACCAGCTTTTGAAGCCCTGCGCAAATGCCCTTTAGTGACCCTAGCCCGATTGCTGCCTATCATTTGAAGGTCAATCTTTTTTTCTTCCAGATCAACTCTGACAATACGAACGGTGACGCTATCTCCAAGCTGATAGTTCAGGCCAGAGCGCTCGGCCCGCAGCAAGTGGCGCACAGGATCAAAACGATAGTAATCATTGCTCAGCTCGGTGATGTGAACCAAACCCTCGACATGATAGTCGCTGAGCTCAATGAATAAACCAAAACTGGCTACCGAAACAATCGTTCCATTAAATTCATCGCCGACACGGTCTTGCATATACTCACACTTGAGCCAATCAGCAACGCTGTAGCTTGCCGCATCCGCGCGTCTCTCAGCCCTTGAACATTGCTGTCCCAGTAGGCTTAAGTCGGAAAGCTCGTAGGGGTATATGTTGGGTTTTGATAAAGCCTTCTGCCCAGGATGTGCCTGCAGCGAAAGGGATGTACTATTGTGAATGAGAAACCGAATAGCTCGATGGACCAGCAGGTCTGGATAACGCCGTATCGGTGATGTGAAATGCGTATATCTTGAGAAATTCAGACCGAAATGGCCGCAATTATCAGGGCTATAAACTGCCTGCGCCATGGATCTGATTAGCTGCGTCTGAAGCAAATGTCGATCCGGCCTCCCTGCGATCTGCTGGAGAACTTTTTGATAATCACCCGTTAAAGGATTATCGCCTCCACCCAGGTCTAGACCCATTTCGCTCAAAAAATCGCGCAAGCTGTCCACTTTATTCCGATTAGGGCCCTCGTGAATACGGTATAAGGCGGGCAGGTTAGCATTTTCCAAAAGATCTGCTGCCGCAACGTTTGCGCAGAGCATGCTCTCTTCAATAAGGCGATGAGCGTCATTCCTCACCACGGGAACAATCTCTCTGATCTTCTTTTCCTTTCCGAAAACCATTCGTGTTTCCGTGGATTCGAAATCCATAGAACCATCGCGCTCGCGGCATTGCCGTAAGCTTTTAAAAAGTTCGTAAAGAGTGTCGAGCGGCTCAACCAGACGCTCATGCCGCTTACGCAGTTTTTCCCGAAGCTTCAACTCTGGCGCTGTCTCCGCCGTCTGCAGCATGGCTGCTACTTGAGTGTAGGTAAGCCGAGCATAAGAGTAGATTACGGCCTCATAGAACTTGTACGCTTCCAGTTTGCCATCTGAAGAGACTCGCATTTCTGCGACCACGGCCAACCGGTCTGTTTGCGGCTTCAGTGAACACAGCCCGTTTGACAGTTTCTCAGGTAGCATGGGAACCACGTGACCGGGAAAATACACGGAGGTGCCCCTGCTGCCGGCTTCGGCATCAAGCGCAGATCCGGGCTTGACATAATGAGATACATCGGCAATCGCGACGAACAGGGTCCAGCCACCATTGAGGGCCCTCTCTGCATAAACCGCATCATCAAAATCCTTCGCATCCTCTCCATCGATGGTGACAAACTGGAGATCTCGCAGGTCAAAGCGCCCGATAGCGTCTTCCTTAGACACCTCCTGGCCTAGCGTTCTGGTTTCTTTTTTAGCTGCCGCTGGCCAAAGATGAGGAATCTCGAAACTTCGCAAAGCAATCGAAATCTCGATGCCTGGCGTCGCGACATCGCCGAGTACCTCTGAAACCTCGGCAAGCGCCTTCCGGCGCTTTGAAGGATATTCAATGATCCGTGCGACTACAAACTGCCCTTCAGTAGCTCCGCTCCGGTTTTTATCTGGGATGATGAGTTCATGAACAATCTTTTTACTGTCAGGCACAACAATACCAAAACCAGATTCTTCGTAATAGCGGCCTACCACTTCCTCGTAGCGGCGTTCAAGAATTTCAACTACTGACCCTTCCTTGCGTCCGCGACTGTCGATGCCGGCCACCCTGGCCATAACCCGATCCCCGTCAAATAGACTGGCCATTTCCTTCGCGCTTAGATAAAAATCGTCGGACCCGTCGTCTGGTTCAAAAAAGCCGTAGCCATCCTTTTTACCGATTACCTGCCCAGGCTTCAGATCCATATGAGAAGGCAAGCCATACGCTCCTTTTCGATTACTGACGAGTTGACCATCGCGGGACATAGCAATAAGTCGACGCCTCAAGGCCTCATATTGCTCGGCATCATTCAGGTCAAGAAGCATGAATAAATCTTTGAGCTGTAGGGGTGTTCCAGCCTCCTCCAATTTCTCGAGTATGAATTCTCTGCTGGCTATGGGGTTGTCATACTTTCCAGCCTCACGCTTTGAGAACGGGTCGCGATCTGCTTTTTCCCCGACACGCAAGCGGAAGCTTTGTTTAGAATATTGTGGCATATAACGTTGCTCTAAATTCGGGGTCTGCCAAAAGCCAAAGGACCTCAGTCACACATCACATAACGACTTCTTTGTGGCTACCATATTAACCAAAAACTTTTCAGCTTAATGATACGTCAGTACGTCAGCTTGCCTGCCCAGATCAGTCAACCTGCGGCTATCAAGATTTAGCAATAAGCTCGGTTAACAAGACTAGGAGAATTGGTGCCCAGAGGGAGACTTGAACTCCCACGTCCCGGAGGACACTAGCACCTGAAGCTAGCGCGTCTACCAATTCCGCCACCTGGGCTAGGCTCAGCGCACGGCGCACTGTAGTCACGGACTGCTGGACCGAAAGGTCATGCAAATAAGGGGCGAGACTCTAACCAGCAGAACCAGCCCTGTCAACTTTCGATGGATTTGTTCAGAATAGATCTGTCAATCTGCCCTTGCGCACTACACCTGGAGAGAAACATGAAACTGACTAAAGCTCTAGTCAATTTAACGGCGCTGCTCAGCTTTAGCCCTGCGTTCGCACAAGCACAACCGAAAGCAGGGCAGGAGCCCTTGTTGGTTCAACAGCTTCGGGCTGTCGCACTCGAAGTTTATCAAACGACAGAAGCCAGGCAGGGCGCCGCTGCTATCCGGCACCATATTTATGCAATCGATAATCGTACCATTGCCAAATATGCAAAAGCGGACGGCGAATTGGTGAACCGATGGAAGGGAAGCCTGGAAGGCTCAATCAGGCATCTCAACAGCTGCTTCGCTGAAGAGGTCAAGCTTTATTGCGCTAATTCCAATTTCCCAGAATTACCTATGGCCAGCTCTATTGAAGTCTTTTCTACCGACCCCCTTCTGCACACTCACTCGCTCAGTCTCGGAATCATGGACGAGGGTTCTTTGACCTGGTTTGATCGTCTAGGCAACGGCTGGTTGGCAGGATTTGCGCATTACGATGGACAAGGCGGCACCAGTTTCAAAGACCATCGGTTCGCCACTATTTATCGATATGACCAGCGGTGGCGTCGACTCGGAGGATGGATGATTCCGGATTCGGTTACTCGTCAGATGCAACCCTACGCTGCATCGGGCGGCGCCTTAGGTGCTGATGGGTTACTGTATCTCAGCGGCCACGATAAACCAGAAGTATATGTGCTTGCCGCTCCACGCATGGGCCCTAAGTTGATTCATGTTGCGACTATCTCCCTAGACATCGAAGGACAAGCTATTACTTGGGCTAACAGTGCCGAACGTGTCTTAATAGGAATAAGTCGATCTTCCAGAGAGATAAGAACCTTTCAGATTCCATCGGTACCTCTCCCCGACGGATTACTCAGACTGACCGAGGTTAATTTCGCTTTGTAAAGTCAAACAAAAGTGTCAATCTAATTCAACCGCCCCATCGTTATTGCAACAGTAGCAGCCATCAAATACAAGGACATCGACAATGCGCATCGCAGTAATCGGAGCAGGCCTATCAGGCTTAAGCGTTGCTCATTCCTTGCGAAACTTTACCGAAGTACAGATGTTTGAAAAGTCCCGTGGCGTTGGAGGACGCCTTGCCACGCGCCGGGCAGCAGGCTACGAGTTTGATCACGGTGCGCAGTTTTTTACTTGCCGTTCCAAATATCTCGAATCACTGTTGAAAAACAAAAATTTTGTTGATGCCGTGACGACTTGGGAGCCCAAACTTGTTACTCTTGAGCCCAGATCAGGGTCTTTCAAACGTTCCTGGTTCGAGCCACATTACGTCGGCATTCCTTCGATGACGGCATTCCCGAAGCGGCTCGCAAGGGATTTGGACATTTCGTTTTCTACTTCTGTCCAGGACATTACCCGATGTAAAGCTGGTTGGCGACTCAACGACGAGAGTGGCAATCCGTTAGGGGTGTTTGATTGGGTCGTTTCTGCCATCCCGGCGCCCCAAGCCGATGTGATTTTTGGCACTTTGTTTGCCGAGCGTAATTCAATGAAAATGGCGAGGTTGTCGCCTTGCTTTGCATTGATGATCGCTCTTTCAGACCGGCCGAAGTTGAACTTTGACGCTGCAGTGGTTAGAAAATCGCCTATTTCTTGGCTGGCACTCAATTGCAGTAAGCCTGCCCGCAATAGTCCCTCTGCTCTTGTAGTGCACAGCAGCAACGATTGGGCGTATGAGCACATAGATGATAAGCCATTAGACATTGAGAATCATCTACTCACGGCACTGCATCAGCTTGTCGATATCAATTTATTGGAGGTAAAGCAGACCTATCTGCAGCGATGGCGGTACGCCAAAGTCGAAAGAGATATCGAAAAAGAATTTCTGATAGACGAGGAGAACCAGCTTGCAGCGGTCGGCGATTGGTGTATTGGTAACAGGGCGGAAGATGCGTTTGTCAGCGGTCGTGCGCTGGCAGAATATTTATGCAGAATCCTCAATTAAATAAAGGCCTACTTTGTCACTGTGAAATCAAACTTGCCCGCGTGAATTGTCGTGTCATTCGTGATTACCGTCGTCCACTCCACGGTGTAAGAGCCTGGCGTCAGTGGATCGAGTATTTCGATCATAAGATCATCGGCGGCCATTGTGTGCAAGCCCCTCAACCGATACTCGCCGTTAGGCCCGATAAGCCGAAGGACACTTCGATCGACATCTGGAAGGCCTGCAAAGAAGAGCCGTAAAGTGCGCGGTGCGCGAGTAAGTAACGCGCCTGCTTTTGGTTCAGAGTTTAGCATCGGTAAATGAGACACTGCCGACCCACACGCGCTGGCGGCAGTGGCTACCAACATTAAAACGACGAGTAATTTAGCCTTTTGCATTGAAATGTAGGGCAGTGTTTATTAATCGATAGCGATAAAGGGGAACGCCCAGTGGAGCTCTTTTCTACAGAGTCGAAAAATCGCCAGCGAAGTTAGAATCATTGTTGGTCACGCTCCGCCTTTACTTGAGCTAACTCTTTCGCGAACTCCTGAAGCTTGGCGCGGATCTCTTCTTCCTTTAATTGGCGCAAGAAAAGCTTATCCCCATCTATGCCCTCATCGAGTGACAAATCACTCGGTTGACTACTGACAATTTCCGCAAGTTTTGACATGACTTGTAGCTCCCAGTCTCTTGATGTGCATTCAGTGAGGTAATTACTGAATGCGCTGCTACATTTTGTTCTTCTAGCGCTGAAAAACTTCAGATCTTTTAATTACTTATGCGTGATAGGACTAATACCACGACGTTCGCAACATATAGCGTATGTAATATTAAGTCAAACAATATGTAGTGTTGATTATTATTGAGAGCAGCGACACACTTTCGAGCGTAAAATTAATCTAAGCAAATCCATAGCTTATAGGCGTGTTGTAAAAAAATAAGATATATATATAAAGGACACCCATTTGTTATTAAATGGGTGTTCTTTCTTTTGTTTCGTGAATTTATTACAAAAATATCGATAGCCCGTTCACTGCTTAGAACAAGACTACCCAATCGACCGACATGATTCGTTTGATCACCGATCAGACAGCAATATGGATTTATTGGATATTTTCGATCTGGGACTTAGCTCTTGCGTCGGGTGTCTATCACTTACAATCAGCAATCGTTCCCGAATAGATACCGGGCAGGTGGTCTTCCCCTGATCCATTTATCAGGATGCTTGAACTTCTCGCCCATTTTCACACGGTATTGACGCAAGTTGATGAGCGAAGCTTCGCTTCCTGCTGCTTGAGCGTAATATCGGTTGAAGCTCCGTATAGCATCCAGCCATGGTTCAGGGCCAATTCCGATTTCCGCCAGCACACCCGGTCGTTCCCGCAGGAGCCTCCGCGCTTTTTGTATATCAAACCGCACCACAGCCAACGCCTTGACGGTAATTGTCAAAACCTCAACATAGCTATGATGGGTGATGCGGAGTTTGCCGGCAGCGCAGCCTGACATTTCGTTCAGTTTGAGCAACTCAGACCGGCCGCTGGCAGCCTGCTTTTCCAACAGATGGTTAGCTACTCGCCGAGTAAGCAACCTGTCTTGCCGATGGCTGCGATTTTCCATGTCTTTAGCCTCCACAATCAGGCGCTCCTGAATGGAAGTAAAGTCACTATTTTCCAAAGAATTAGAAATCCCGGCCCTTACTGGATTCAGATCCACATAAGCCATGCAAGTCACAAGAGCCTTTTCGTCCAGCAGAGCCTGACTCTTGAAGCGACCCTCCCAAAATCTGCCGGTGCATTCATCCTCACGGTTCGCGCTCCTTGCAAGTGACTCATTCAGGCATCTCATGAACCAGCTGATATCACCCAAACGCATCCGCCATTCTCTCAGTCTGGCCTGAAGTTGTTTATGCGCAGCTTTCGACTTGCGATTAAGATACAGGGTTTCCATCAGCTTGGCGTTGTTGGGGAATAATGCCGTCCAACGCTTGATCACATCTTCATCTGACCATTTAGCAAGCTGTTCCTGATCCACATAGAGCACCAGATGATAATGATTGCTCATGACAGCATACGCGCACACATCTATAGCAAAATTTGCTGCTAGCTCCTTGATACGTAACACTAACCATCGTTTGCGGTGGTCAAAGTTTTTCCCGCTGACGGGATCATCTCCGCACAAATGCGCACGCCTGACGCAGCGCGAGACGCAATGATAGTAGGGAGTTTCTGAAAGGAAGATTTGTTGTGAGCGAGCGCGAGTCACGTTTGCTATTTATAACGAATAATTCGATTGGTTATTTTCATGCGCTCAGCAATGGTCCATGATTCTCAGAGGTTTAACGATTGTAGAGAGTTTAATCCTCTATGCAAGACTCGTGACGGGCGTGACACAGCGACACTGGCCCAAACATGCCATTCACCATCACACATTTTCAGGGCAATACAGATGAGAATTGGGATAGATCTCGGGGGTACAAAAATTGAAGGGGTTATTCTTGATCAAACCGGTGCCGTCGCTGCAAGGAAACGCATACCAACTCCGAACCTAATCTACGAACAAATCCTTGACGCGGTCGTTGAAGTCGTCACGGATTTGCAAGGCAAGGCAGAGTCAAGGCTTTCGGTCGGAATCGGAACACCAGGTTCCCTCAACCTGAGTTCGAATAAAATGCAAAACTGTAACTCCGTCATCCTTAATGGCCAGCCGCTAAAAACTGAGATAGAAGACCGACTGGGCTACGAGATCCGTCTTGAAAATGACGCAAATTGCTTCACTCTGTCAGAAGCCCATCACGGAGCAGGGGCTGATGCGCACTCTGTCTTTGGCGCAATACTCGGCACTGGCATCGGCGGGGGTGTCGTCATAAATCGAGCGCTCTTGACTGGACCAAACAGTATCGCCGGCGAATGGGGACACAATCCCGCACCTAATTCAGTCGTTCAGTTGATTAACGGCGATCGAAAGTGTTACTGCGGTCGAGTAAACTGTATTGAGACCGTATTGTCTGGAAGCGGACTCAGCCAAACCCACAAGGAACGATCTGGTCACTCTTTGAGTGCGCTTGAAATAGCAAAAGCCGCCGCGTCTGATGCTTCAGCAATGGAAAGCCTGGAAGTTTATTGTTGTCAACTAGCGCAGTGCTTGTCTACAGTGGTAAATCTTTTGGATCCCGACGTCATTGTGCTAGGCGGTGGACTTTCCAATATCCCGATGCTTTATGAGAGAGTCCCGCTGGAGATGTCAAAATCTGTTTTCACTGACAGAATGACCACCCTCATATCGCCTCCTAGATTTGGCGACGCCAGCGGAGCGCTGGGAGCAGCATGCCTGTGGCCCGCCCAAAGAGACTCAGACCGAGAAAGGATGCCTTAACGTGATCGTCTCTTCCCGATCGGGGCCAGTCGAGATAATATCAACAGGAACGTCAATGGTCTCCTCGATAAATGTGATGTAGGCACGCGCGTTGGCAGGCAGTTCCTCCAATCGTTTCGCGCCAACTGTCGTCTCGGACCATCCCGGTAGATCAACATAAATCGGTTTTAGGCTTTCAAAGCTGGCGCAGTCCATCAGGCTGCTAGACATAACGCCCACTCCTTCATATCCAACGCAAACCCTTACAGTTTCAAGACCATCGAGCACATCCAGCTTGGTCAAACAAATGCCCGACACACTGTTGATTCGCACCGCTAGCTTCACAGCAGCCGCATCAAACCACCCGCAACGTCGATCTCTCCCTGTTGTGGCACCCTTCTCATGACCTACGTGAGCTAAGTGCTTACCGATCTCGTCAAAGAGTTCTGTAGGAAACGGTCCGAAGCCAACTCGAGTGGTATAAGCCTTGGTTATCCCAAGCACATAATCCAGATACAGCGGCCCATAGCCACTTCCGGTCGCTGTGCCACCAGCTGTGGTGTTTGAAGAGGTGACAAATGGATAAGTGCCATGATCAATATCTAGTAATGAGCCCTGTGCGCCCTCGAACAAGATATTGTTGCCAGCTGCTCGATGAGCATGAAGAATGTCAACGGTATCGCTAATCATCGGGCGAACGCTATCGACCGCCGCCAACGTCAACTCGTAAGTTTCCTTAAAATCAACGCCCTCTATTCCAAAGTACTTTTCGAACCAAAAATTATGATAGTCAACCAAGTTCAACAATTTTTCTCTTAAACGCTCTGGTTCAAGCGCCTCAGCCAATCGGATTCCCCTTCGCGCCACTTTGTCTTCATATGCTGGACCGATACCTCGCCCGGTTGTTCCGATTTTCGTACTCCCGTATTGAGCTTCACGCGCCTGATCAAGCTTGATATGAAATGGCAAAATCAGTGGGCAGGCTCCGGAAATCCGGAGGCGGGAGCGAACAGGAATCGAACGATCTTCAAGT
>DORE01000050.1:0-1991 GCA_003514305.1 Gammaproteobacteria bacterium
ATAAACATGGACGAAGGCATGCTCGACTCTCAGGCGGCTATGGAGAAGTTTCTGAAATTAGTCGCAAGCGAACCCGACATCAGTAGAGTCCCAATAATGCTTGATTCCTCTAAATGGGAAATCATTGAAACTGGGCTGAAATGCACCCAAGGAAAATCAATCGTCAACTCAATCAGCCTAAAAGAGGGTGAAGAAGACTTCTTGGCTAAAGCGGCGTTATGTCTTCAATATGGCGCTGCGGTCATCGTCATGGCGTTCGACGAAGCCGGCCAGGCAGACAGCCTTGAGCGAAAAAACCAAATCTGCTCGCGCAGCTACAAACTGTTAACTGAGAAACTTTGCTTCCCAGCAACGGACATTATTTTTGACCCCAATATTTTCGCCATCGCTACGGGCATCGAGGAACATGATAATTATGCCGTCGACTTCATAGAAAGCTGTCGTTACATAAAAGCAAATCTACCCGGGGCACTCATTTCTGGAGGCATTAGTAACGTCTCATTCTCGTTCCGTGGTAACAATGCCGTGAGAGAAGCAATCCATTCGGTATTTCTCTACCACGCAGTTAAGGCTGGTCTAACTATGGGTATTGTAAACGCGGGTCAGCTCGCAGTTTACGATGAAATCCCGCAAGATCTTAAGACAGCAGTTGAGGATGTCGTTTTGAATCAACGGCCAGATGCGACTGAGCGCCTTATGAAAGTCGCTCAAACTTACTCTGACTCAGGACCTTCAGCAACAGTGGAGGATTTGAGTTGGCGTGATCGCCCCGTTGCAAAACGGCTCAGCTATTCACTTATCAAGGGAATAACGAAGTTCATCGAGGAGGATACTGAGGAAGCGCGGCGACGAGCAGATCGGCCCATTGAGGTAATCGAGGGCCCGCTGATGGAAGGAATGAGTGAAGTTGGCGATCTATTTGGGGCCGGAAAAATGTTTCTGCCCCAAGTAGTCAAAAGCGCTAGGGTAATGAAACAATCCGTTGCCCATCTGCTGCCGTACATCGAAGCCGAAAAAACAGGGGATAGCATCCAAACCAAAGGAAAGATTCTTCTCGCAACGGTCAAAGGTGACGTTCATGACATCGGCAAAAACATTGTTGGAGTTGTTCTTGGTTGCAATAACTATGAGGTTATCGACCTAGGCGTCATGGTTCCTTGCGAAAAAATTCTTCAGATAGCCCGTGAACAGCAAGTCGACATCATAGGGTTAAGCGGACTGATAACCCCATCTTTGGATGAAATGGTTCATGTTGCCAAGGAGATGCAGCGACTTGAGTTTAATATTCCTTTGATGATTGGTGGTGCTACAACGTCCAAGGCCCACACAGCAGTCAAAATAGAAGAAAATTACACTACCGGCGCTACTATCTACGTACCCGACGCCTCTCGCAGTGTTACGGTGGTCAGTCGCCTGCTTAGTAAGGAGGGCAAGACGAAGTACTGTGAGGAGGTGCGCAGCGACTACGCTGAGATCAGAACTCGTTCTGCAAATCGCGCTGCGTCAAGGCAGCTTATGCCTTACGATCTTGCGAACCAAAAACCCTACTCGGCAAACTGGCAAGGCTATGAGCCCGTTCAACCAAGCTTTTTGGGCACAAGGGCTTTTGAGGACTATCCACTCCAAAAGCTAGTTCCGTATATCGATTGGACTCCTTTCTTCATCACTTGGTCTTTAGCAGGAAAATTCCCAGCTATCCTGGACGATCACAAGGTAGGCCATGCTGCAAAGGACCTTTACAAGGATGCGACGGCAATGCTGGATGAAATAATCGCTTGCGGCAGCCTCAAAGCCAAAGCGGTGATCGGATTCTGGCCCGCACAGCGCTCTCGCGCGAATGACGTCTCTCTTTGGCACAAAAATAAGGAAGACGCACCCATCGCGACGTTTCATTTTCTCAGGCAGCAGACTGTCAAGGGTGCTGGAGAGCCTCAACTTTGTCTGGCAGACTTTATCGCACCCAACGCCTCAGATAAGCAGGACTATCTCGG
>DORE01000050.1:2326-6438 GCA_003514305.1 Gammaproteobacteria bacterium
ATTGGCGCTGAAGAGCTGGCGGCGAAATATGAAGCAGAGCAAAACGATTACAATGCACTTATGGTAAAAGCCTTGGCAGACAGACTCGCGGAAGCTTTCGCTGAACATATGCACGAAAGAGTCAGAAAAGAGCTCTGGGGCTATCAACAAGAAGAGGCTTTAAGCAATGAAGACCTGATTAAGGAAGCGTACAAGGGTATCAGGCCTGCTCCGGGCTATCCCGCATGCCCCGACCACTCCGAGAAAGAGATTTTACTTAAGTTGCTTGCGGCCCAGGATGAAATCGGAGTTGAGCTCACCGAAAGCTATGCGATGACACCAGCCGCGACGGTGAGTGGCTTTTATTTTTCCCATCCAGACAGCAAGTACTTCCCGGTGGGCAAAATTTCAGAAGATCAGGTCAGCGACCTAGCAGAGCGAAAAGATTTGCCAGTCGATGAACTCTCCCGCTTGCTCTCGCCTAATTTAAATTAGCGCTGCCAAACTAACCGAAAAACCGGAGGTTTTGTGTGAGGCAGTAACAACGGAGTAGCAGAAGATCGAAAGTGTGGGTACAACTTGTTGTCTATCCCGCCAGAAGCCGACAACACTCAGTCAACTAAGATGGTAGCAACAAGTTCTGGTTAGCTTCTTAAATTAAGTATAAAGCGTCCAACAGCGGCGCCAGATAGAACCGTTGCCAAACTATCTTCCAATTGCTCCAGTCTAATCTCACTACAAACCTGGTCTAGCGTCTCTATTTTCCACTCATTGGCAAGTTTTTTCCAGATACGCTCTTTTTGTATCAATGGCAGCTCAACAGAGTCTACTCCAAGCAGATTGACGCCGCGAAGAATGAAAGGCAAAACAGATGCCTGAAACATCGGTGACTGGACGAGCCCACAGGCAGCAACGCTGCCTCCATATTTTAAGCCTTTTATAACGTTAAATAGCGTGTCCCCCCCAACCACGTCTACCGCAGCAGCCCATCTCTCACTGAGTAGAGGCTTGGGAGATGAATTGCTGAATTCATTTCGGTCTAGGATCTCAGAAGCACCCATAGCCTTCAGTATCCCTTCCGCCTCAGGCTTACCGGTACTTGCAGTGACCTGAAATCCTAATTTAGCAAGAATGCTGACAGCGATAATACCAACGCCACCAGTAGCGCCTGTAACTAAAACTTCTCCTTGATCTATTTCGAGACCATTCTTAAGCAGGGTGTCCACGCAGAGACCGGCAGTAAGGCCCGCAGTACCCAGGCGCATACTGGTAGCAGGGTCCATTCCTGCAGGCAACTTAGCGACCCAAGAAACTGGAACTCTGATTAGCTGACCAAACCCGCCAGCAGTATTCATTCCAAGATCATAACCTGTGATAAGGACTGCTTGTCCCTCAGAAAAATCAGTGCCTTCTGCTGCTAGCACAGTGCCGACTGCATCTATTCCTGGAACATGGGGGAAGTGACGAGTGACCCCTTTATTCCCATTCGCCGAAAGGGCATCTTTATAATTCAACGAGGAGTAATGCACTTCAACGAGAACCTCGCCAGGGGGCAAGTCGTCAACATTTTTCGTGACCACCCCTCCCTGGTACTTTTTATCTGAGATCTCGACAACCTCATAGGCTTTATACTCGGACAATTGTCGCCTCCGTATTTTATCAAACTGACGCGATGCTTTTGCGCTCACTGAAATCTGTCATTATAAGGTTGATTTACTATTTGAGAGAACGCTTTTTCCAGGGCATTTCCAAATACGCTACCAAGCTTCTCTTGAATTGACTTCGGAAACTCATACTCAACTTCAAAAACATCTGAAGTTTCACAAGCAGCTAAAATACACTCGTCACTAGTACGAATCTCATCGACCATAGATCGCTCTATTGCTTGACTGCCAAGCCAAGTCTCCCCAGTTGCAATGTTATCGATATCTACATTTGGACGATGCTCCTTCACCCAGCTCTTGAAAATACCATGAATAGTTTCTACATCCTCACGAACTTTATCTTTGCCCTTCTTGGTGATCTCGCCAAATGTCGTAAGCGTGCGTTTATACTCTCCAGCGCTGATGATTTCGTAATCCACTTCGTGTTTTTTGAGGACACGATGAAAGTTTGGAAGCTGAACGAGGACGCCAATCGAGCCAATAATCGCGAACGGGGCAGCAATCAATCTGTCAGCTAAGCATGCCATCATATATCCGCCGCTGGCTGCAACTTTGTCAACGCATATCGTCAAGGTAGTACCAGCGTGTTTCAGCCTGGCTAACTGAGATGAGGCCAAACCATAGGCATGAACCATGCCTCCCGGGCTCTCTAATCTAACCAGCACCTCGTCTTCAGGAGTTGCGAGCGAGAGGATTGCGCTGATTTCTTCCCGCAAACAGGCAACAGCATCGGCAGCTATATTCCCCTTAAAATTAATTACATAAACTCTTTTCCTGGTTCTCGCAACAGCAGCTCCGCCCGACCCTTCATTAAATTGTTTTTTGCGGGCCGCTTTTAACTCTTTTCTTTCTGCTTTGGCCTGTTTCCTTTCATTGCTTTGCAAGCTCTTAAGACTATCCTTATCTAAAACTACCTCTCTGAGCGAATCTCTCAACTCTTCGAAATGCTCATTAAGCTTACTCACACGGACAGTTCCTTTCTTCATAAATCTTTTGCCGCGCCCGCCACTAGCCGAGACCATACTAATAATCAATACAATCGCTATGACTATGGTCATTGATTTGGCGACAAACATACCGTACTCACTCAAAAACTCCACTCAGAGCTCCTTAAAATTTTATGAAACAGTGCTGTTAACACGTTTTAGATGAAGAAGACCAACGCAATCAAAATGATCACTTCATGGCTTTTACATAATGCTCAATTAAATCACCTGCAACACTTACTCTTGCTGACGGAACCTTAGGCAATTCGTGAATGTCATACCAGTCCGCTTCTTCGATCTCTCCCGGTTCTGGCCTAATATGACCTGAGGCAAAGTCCGCGTAGAATCCAAGCATAAGCTGCGAAGGGAAAGGCCAAGACTGGCTTTTATAGTAGCGAATAGCGCCCACATCTAAATTCACTTCTTCTTTGACTTCACGACGTACGGTGTCCTCCGCTGACTCACCCACTTCGATAAAGCCAGCGAGACAACTATAAAATTCAGCACGAAACCGCGCATTTCTCGCAAGTAGAATTCGATGCCCATCTACCACTAGCATAATGACACAAGGATTAATGCGAGGGAAAAAAGCGTGCCGACAAGCTATGCAGAATAATGCCTGACCGGAGCGATCCGGGATTGTCTTCTCACCACAGAAGCCACAAAACTGATGAGAAGCATGCCAGTCAAGCAGCTGATTTGCTTTACCAGCAACTAGCATCGCCCGCTCACCACCCTCAAACATAAGACTGCGTAGCGACGTCAATTCTGCATCTAAGCTGTTTTCGACGCCCTCAGGTGCCCGGGTAACCAAGAAATCTTCCCCCCCATAGGAAACCTTGATCATGGTATCTTGCGCGATGAAACGCTCAGGTACCTGTTCCCGACGCCACAAGAAATCGCCGTTTTTTACCAGAATGCGATTTCCAACGAATAGAAGAATCCGATCGCTTTTTGCTAAGGAGTCTTTGCTGAAGAAGTATCCACTCATCTTTAGGATTATTATGGCTGACGGAACTGTTGCGCAAGGGCTCGTCAGTTCGTCGAAGTGTGAAAAAGCAATGGGGCGACAGACTGAATTAGCCGGACGCCCGATCCTAATGACAGCGGTGCAAGCTCAGACTAGTGTCCGCCCATGGCCTCGTTGACAACTGTCGCTGTCTCAATAGGCGCCGAGAAAAAGCCCCAAAAGGCATACACGATGATGGTGCAAGTAATCAGCGTCACGAGCATGACTGGCAATCCTTTCCGCATCCACAGCCCTGGCGTAATCGCTAACGATGGATCTCCCGCATCTTTCGCCATTTTTTCCGAGATAGTCACGATAAACACATTGGCGGTTGAGCCGATATGAGTCCCGTTACCGCCCATGCCAACACCGGCAGCCAACCCCCAGAACAAAGGCGTAACGTTGATACCTTGCGTTTCCATTCCGGCAATGATCGGGATCATCGCAGCAGTAAATGGAATATTGTCTATAGCA
>DORE01000109.1 GCA_003514305.1 Gammaproteobacteria bacterium
AGGCGTTTTAGAAAGAGCTCGGGCGCGACCCGGAGATACATATCTTGGTCCAACGCATTATGATGAGTAATAAATGGCCTTGCCGTTGCACCTCCAGGTATCACCTGCATCATGGGAGTTTCAACCTCCATAAAGCCTAGATCATGGAAATAATCGCGAACGAATTTCACGATCTTCGAGCGGATGATAAATACCTCCCGCGAGGCATTGTTAGCGATAAGATCGACATAGCGCTGGCGATATCGTGTTTCTGTGTCACTCAACCCCCTGTGCTTATCAGGTAGCGGCCTAAGCGCCTTCGTCAGCAGTCGGAACTCTGACACACGCACAGTGAGCTCTCCTTTCTGCGTTTTAAATATCTCACCATTGACACCAACGATATCACCCAGATCGAGCGCTTTTAGTTCGGCAGCTTGCGATTCATCGAGAGACTTGTTGTTCATATATAGCTGCAATTGACCAAAACCGTCCTGTATCACAACGAATGGGCCTCTTGTTCGAATTATACGTCCTGCCACGGAGACCTTCTTCCGTGCCGCTTGCAATTCTTGCGCACCCTTGCCCCCAAATTCACGATGTAACTGCTCTGAATAATTTGCCCGAACAAAGTCATTGGGGAATGCTTCTCGCAGCTTGCGAATCTCATGAAGCTTCTCACGCCGAAGTGCAATAAGCTTGTTCTCATCGTCAGCAGCGTGCTTCGTATGGTCTTTGTCTGTCATTTTTCTACCCGTTAAGCTCAAAGCCCCATCTTAAGACTGGCTTCAATAAATTTATCTAGATCACCATCAAGAACTGCGCCCGTGTTAGCGACCTCAATGTTCGTTCTCAAATCCTTTATCCTAGAAGCATCGAGAACGTATGAGCGAATTTGATTTCCCCAGCCGATGTCTGCCTTAGACTCTTCAATCGACTGCAATTCTTCCTTGCGTTTGAGCTCTTCCAATTCATAAAGTTTGGCTTTCAACTGCTTTATGGCCATGTCCTTATTTTTGTGCTGCGAGCGTTGATTTTGACACTGCACGACAATCCCACTCGGCTCATGCGTTAAACGTACCGCTGAATCGGTTTTGTTCACATGCTGGCCACCCGCGCCACTCGACCGATAGGTATCAACACGAACATCACCCATATCAAGATCCACTTCGATATCATCCGCTATCTCAGGGGATAGAAAGACCGATGCAAAAGAGGTATGGCGTCTGTTACCAGAATCAAAAGGAGATTTCCTCACCAAACGATGGACTCCAGTTTCAGTGCGAAGCCAACCAAAAGCGAACTCGCCCTTAACATGAAGAGTGGCGCTCTTTATACCAGCAACCTCTCCCCCGGACACTTCAACTAAGTCAGTCTTAAAAGCTTTCGCTTCGCTCCAGCGCAAATACATGCGGAGCAACATTTCTGCCCAGTCCTGCGCTTCCGTCCCTCCTGAACCCGCCTGAATCTCCAAATAAGCATTCGCGTTGTCCATAGAGCCCGAAAACATTCTACGGAACTCAAGCGCAGCCAACGACTCTTCAAGCTTAACGAGATCAGATTCAGCCTCATGAAAGAGTTCACAATCTGACTCTTCTTGAGCAAGAAGAAAAAGTTCCTGGGTGTCGGAAATACCTGATCGAAGCTGATCGATTGCGCTCACTACGCGGTTTAATTCAGATTTCTCTTTTCCCAGTGCTTGGGCATAGTCGGATCGCTCCCAGACGGTCGCTTCGCCCAACTCTAACTCAACTTCCGCTAGCCGATCTTTCTTCAGCTCGTAGTCAAAGATACCCCCTTAACTTATCGGTTCGCACTGCAATTTCCTTCAAACTGGCAAGCTGGCTGTTGATCTCCACTGGGGTGCTCCTGAAGCTCACGAAAAACGCGCATTTTACCTGAAACTAACCTCGACACCAGCGACCACTGAGTAATCACACTCAAATCCCAGTATCATGCAGTCTTTCCCGTATATCATGCACATTTTGACACTGCATGATCGAACCGTGCACACCTTTGAGCCTGCTTCAAGTGATGACATATTCTGGTCCCCTTAAGATTAAGAGTTTAGAACCGGAGGACCCCTTGATTGAATTCAATCAAGGGGGCGAACTCAAATCCAGTAGATTCGGTGATGTCTACGCAAGCTCTCTTGATCCCGTTGGCGAGAGTGAGCATGTTTTTATAGAAGGAAATCAACTTCAGCAGCGCTGGAGAGAGCCCCCAAAGGAGAGTTCTAGTTTCCATGTTGGTGAATTAGGCTTTGGCACAGGCTTGAATTTTCTCTTGACTTGGAAACACTGGTTTGAAGCTGAAGACAAAGACCCCGGATGGCAACACTTGTATTATTCGGGCTTTGAAGCATTTCCTCTCAGTGCAGTTCTCATGGAAACAGTTCACCAGAATTGGTTCAAAGATCCGGGGTCGCCATATCAGACTCTCTACCCGTATTCCAAACAACTGCTCGATCAGTGGCAAGATATGATGATCGGTGTACACAGAATCGCTCTCGACTCCTCGATAACCCTTGACTTACATATTAATGACGCCTTCAGTGCTATGGCACAAAGACCCAAACGTTCCCGACCAATGGACGCCTGGTTTCTTGACGGCTTTAGCCCGGA
>DORE01000256.1:0-7458 GCA_003514305.1 Gammaproteobacteria bacterium
GTAGATTCGACCACAGGCTTTGCGTGGCGAACAAATAGTCATGCATTTCCCAGAATTTTCCCTGCCTTGCGGCAGCTTCGGCATATAGCGAAGCTTTCCATGTGTTCTTATGCGTCGAGGTGACTGGGAAATGCCGGAATATGAGATGGGCCCTGTCGTTTAGCTGAGGCCACAGCCTGACCATTGTTTCATTTTCAATAGCGCAGGCGGGACATTGAAAATCAGCATAGACCACTATGCTAACGGGCAGCTTACGATCCCCCCGAACATGATCGTTTCCAGCAATTTCTGCGGGTGAGTAAGTCGCTCCCTGATTAAGCAGGGTGAATAACACGAACAGGGCCAGAATTGGTGCAACACCAAACAGAGCAATCTTGAAAACGAGTGTCCTAAATTGCTCTTTGTGTTTCGCCGCCTGCTGCTTTTCTTGCTTGATTTTTCGCTGTTGTTCCCTCTTGTTCATTGATTCACCTTGATTGAAATTCCTGGTTGACGGCATAGGCCCAGCCATTCTGTATAGCAGGGCGTAATATACAAAAAATCTGGGTTTGCGGCACCGTATCCGATTCCCCTCCTATGGGTTTGGGCCGCGCTGATGATTGATTCCGCTCTGTTTTAACAAAGGTTAAGCACGGGGTATCGCCCGATTTAATCGTCACTTGGATTCTGATGAGTCTCCGTGACGATCGAATGGATTGTACCGTCGGGTAGTTTTGTAATGAGGGTTTGTCCGGGCGTAACGTCAACAGTATGCCGAATCACCTGGTTGCTGTCGCCTAGGCTAATACTGAACCCTCGGTTTAGTACTGCCAGTGGACTGACAGCATTGAGATTTCTACCGACCGAAGCAAGCTTTTCTCGGCGTTGGTCAAGCAGCCTGTCGCTCAAGTGAGCCAAGCGCTGACTAAGAGTAGTCAAATGTATCCGTTGCTCTGGGAGCTTCCGGCTTGGGTTGATAGTGATCAATGCGCGCTGTTGGAAGCTCAGTTGTGCAGTGGCCTGCCGAATTCGGTTGCGCAGCACACGTTGTAGCCGCAGCTCCAGGCGGTCCAGGTTCTGGGCATGATCCTCCAGTCGCTTGTCTGGCCGGCGGAGATGTTTAACAATCCAAGTCAGCCGCTCTGCGCGCCGGATGAGGTCCTGTCCCGCTGAGTTACTTAAGCGCTGCTGCATATTTTGCAGCCGCTCAAGGTAGTCAAGCTGGTTTGGGCTCAACAGTTCGGCTGCCGCAGACGGCGTGGGTGCCCTTAGATCTGCTACCAAGTCAGCGATGGTGAAGTCGATTTCGTGGCCGACCGCGGAGATAACCGGCAGCTCGCTAGCAAATATGGTTCTGGCGACAGATTCTTCGTTGAATGCCTGCAGATCTTCTAAGGAACCGCCGCCTCTGCCAACAACCAACGCCTGTAAACCCAACGTGTTGGCTAAAGCGTTAGCCAGCGTCACTGCTGCACCGATTTCAACCGTGGCTTCTGGGCCCTGAACCGAAACTGGAAAGATGGTGAGTCGCGTCGCAGGAAATCGGCGTCCGAAGACGCTTACCATATCGCGGATCGCAGCCCCGTTAGCCGAGGTGATTATGCCAACGTGGTGGTATCCCTCCTGAATGTCCTGTTTGTGCACCTGATCAAACAGGCCTTCAGCTTGCAAGCGCTGCTTGAGTTCCTCGAACGTGCGCCGCAAAGCACCGTCGCCGGCTTCCTCCATCTGACTGACAATTAGCTGATAATCGCCACGGCTTGGGTAAACGCTCAGTTGGCCGCGAACGACCAGCTGGTCTCCATTTTTGGGGTTGAATCTGATTAGGCGATTTCGGCCGGCAAACATGGCGCAGCGCAGCTGTGATTTCTTGTCCTTTAGGGTGAAATACCAATGGCCAGACGCTGGGTTCGCAAAATTTGAGATTTCGCCTTCAACAGCCACCTGCGAAAAGTGACCCTCAAGGAGCGATTTAGCCATCTGGTTCAGGCTGCTGACACTCAGCACTTTTGCCGGCTCAGCTACCGACGCCTCGGCGGTATCTGCCAAAATCACTGCGCTATCCCTGAACAGGCTCGATGCCTTTGGAAGAAATAACCAGAATTCATTTTACTATGTGACATCACTAAGAGATCGATCATATTAACGTTCTATGTCAGTGCTGCACAAAGCGACAATAACTAGCGCCATCAACAGGTGCACAAAAATTATACGAATGGCATCACCCCAACGGTTGCTAACCGGGGTGAAGAGCTCTTGCAGCATTGACAGCCAATGTGATCCATTTTGAGCATTGAATGGCCCCGAGACGCAGCTAGCGAATTTACCCAGGAGTATTTTATAGAATGAGTTCATAAAGTTTCCTGTGCGTCAGCTGTACCAGCGTCCTCTGTGGCGAGCTTAGTTTCTAAAATCTCTCTATTTATCGCCCAATTCAAGTTAACAGGCTCAGGATTGAAAGCAAAAGGTATTTTCGATTGTCATCTGGGACTAGCACCTAAAGAGATTTGAGCCTGTAGTTTAATTTTGCTAGGGTCATTCTACTTAAGATTTTTATCAGGTGCAGTGATGAGTAACTCGAAAAACTCGCGGGGCGAGAATCAGCATTACGAAGGCCGCGACGCCCAGCATGAGCATTTTGATGCACTGCTTAACCAGTATGAAAGCAAGCATCTGTCCAGGCGACAATTACTGAGCGCGCTTGTGGCATCAGCAGCAGGCGGTTTAATGGCTCACGCCGAAGCGCAAGCACCAGCCGCTATAGGGCGGTCAATGAACCATGTGTCTTTGTCCGTCAGTGATGTAAAGCGCTCCGCGGATTTTTACAGCCGGGTCTTGGGTATGGAAATAGTCAGTCGGCCCGCCAACGGTGGCTTGAATTTAGGCTTGGGATCGGAAAGTTTTCTGGGGCTTTATGAGTTGGGCGATCCAGGGCGTATGCATCATCTGTGTATTGGTGTGGATAACTACAATCCGGATAGGCTGGCAGAAAGATTATCCGATCATGGTATCTACGCAAGCGTCAACCGCGATCTGACAAATCGAACCAGTGGTGGGGATCAGCTGTATTTCACTGACCCTGATGACATCCTGGTTCAACTGGCCCAGCATGGATATCTCGGCTAGGATACTGGGCTGGTGGCAACAGCCATTTTCGTTCGGTCTGCAGGGGTGCTGTCAGAGTTGTCATAAAGGCTTCAAGCTGTTCGAGCTGGATCGGCCGTAACGCCAACGGTTTTGCTTCATTGTGGCTGAGCATGGAGGTAGGCGCTTCGTTATAGTGTTCCATGACCGCTTTGAGATCGGCGATTTGACCGCCGTGCATATAAGGGGCAGTTTCGGTGATGTTTCTCAGTGTCGGTGTCTTCTGCGCGCCGACTAAGTCATTGTCATCTTTGGCAAACTTCAATTCTATGCACTGAGCTGGCTCTGCATCACTGTATTTTCCAAGGCAATTGAACTCATCCTCACGGGCCAGTTTGATGCCTTCATATCTCCCCATGGAGGGCAGCTGTCCAGCGATGGCGAGTACTCCGGTATTGTGAAACTCGAAGTTGGTCAAGAGGGGGCCGTTATGACAGCTGATGCACTGGGCTTGATCGATAAATAGTGCGAGACCCGCTAGTTCGTCTTTACTGAGGGCGCTTCCCGACACAACAGCAGGATTGGTAATCAAGCTGTCGGCGTAGTCGTCAAACCGACTGCGGCCCGGCTTGATCTTGCGCTGGTAGGCGGCCAACGCTTTGCCAACGTTAGCAAAAGCCTGGTTGATGTCCGAATGCAGGTCTGTGTCAAGGGATTCCCAATTCAATCGGAGCCGCTCATCGCCCAGCGGCGAGGCTGAACGAGGCACGGCTGGTAAATCGGGCAGTGTGTTGAAAAGGCTTTCATATTGAGATGTATAAAGCGGATCCTCAGCGATCAGTCGCACCACCTGTAAGCGATCCAAATTGTGTTCATGACTCGTCTCAATTGGGGCCAAGGCCTGAGCCCACTGAGAATCTTTCCGCCCGTCCCAATAAAACCAAGGGCTGTAGGATAGCCCAACGAGAGAAGGCGTATGCCTGAAACCTGTCTGAGTGCCTACTGCCAGAGTTTGAGTATCGGTAAAGTAGTTCTGCGGCTTGTGGCAGTTTGCGCAGGCTACTTCACCATTGCCGCTGAGACGCTTGTCGAAATATAAGCGGTGACCAAGCTGTGCAGCCAGCTCTAGCTCCGCTACGGCATTACTCGGGTCGCCCGGAGTCGCTGGGAGCTGAGAGAGAGACAAAGACTGGATGAGCGCGCGCTGTGCCGGTGTCCATTCAGCTGGTAGCGAGTTCGGCAACTCTCTCCAGGCCAGCAATCCCACGGCCGCCATCAGGCCAAATACTGCGAGCAAGATTCTTTTCACAGTTGGAATTCCAGGGTCGCTGATTGGCTGTTTTGATCGCTGACTACGGCAATAGTCAGTAACCATCGACCCGGCATGTGGAATCTCATACCCTCCAGCAAATAACGGCCGGGCGCAATCTCTCCGGTGACTACTGGCGCGGTCGGTAAGCCGTGGTCATGATCAGGCATACCGCCAAATACTGAAACCTGGGCACCACGTATCGGTAAGCCGTCGGCTGTGTTCAGCAAGAGCTCCCAGCTGTGGATGCTATTGATTTTCAGTGGATCGAGCTGGCTGAATATTTCAAGCGTTGAGTTCAGATTGGTCTTGAGAGAGAAAATGGCCGACTGGCTCCAGCCATTTGCCATGGGAAGCCACAGGAGGAGCCCAGCAAGCATGAAAGTCTTGGTATTCGGTGGAGTCATACTTCTTTGTGATCAGCCGCTGTTGTAATTCTCAAGACTGAACCGGGGGCTGCAGATGGCCATATATTCCAGAATAATCTTGCCAGTGCTGGTAATACGCTGTTTGATGCCTGGTGGGATTAGTACCACGTTTCCTGCACTCACATGAGTGGCTGCTTTATCGTCGGCTTTGACAAGTCCATGTGCGGTAAGAACGGCATCGCGCTTAAAGATGTCCGCCAACCGTTGCAATTCGGGCACAGACGGCTGAGACCGCACCGTCGTGGTCAGTATCTGCGACTTAACGGCCTTCCTCGTGGTTGAGCTCATTAACTCTCTTGAGCTTCCAGACGTCGGGGTGAATTGGGTGTTTTGAATGGCATGGCTCAGAATCGCGAGACTTTGTATCAACGGAGCAGCTTTCAGGGCTTTCGAAATTTCAGGGTGAAACGATCGGTGTTGCCCCTAATACCTGGAGCACCAACTTCTTGCGTGAGATCGTCTTCGGGATGGTAATGAAGCGGACTATAATCTTCGAACTCGAAGCCGAGTGCAGTGAGCTCCTGAATTACAACCACCGGATCGAGACGGCGCCCGATCGTACGATCATCCGGCTGCATATGACGACGCGTGTGATCAATAACCCCATAGACGCCCCCAGGTTTTAGCGCCTCAAACACAGCCCGGTTCAGATTGTTTCGTCGCTCTTCGGTGAGGTTGTGTAGATTCCAGAAAGTCAGAACCAGATCGAAGTCCGCCTCAGCAAAGCTGAATTTGGGGATATTGAGCAGAGTGAGCTCTGCGTTGATGGCTGATGTACATTCAAGTCCTGGGAGCGTCATGACGCCACTCTTGAACGCCTCACTGAGGCCAACGGTGAACACCAGTCGCCCTTCGTTGCTGCATAGTGATGGCCCGATTATCTTAGACCAGTAGCCACTTGCTGGAGAGAGCTCTAGGACCTTCATGTTGCTTTCAATGCCAAAGAAACCTAGAGCTTGCATTGGCTTGCGATTCGCATCTCTGGCAATCTCTGATGTTTCTCGAATGCTGCCCTTAAGCGCGCCTTCAAATATGGCGAGCGTGCTCTCTTCGTCAGCAGCGCGGAGGAGCATGCTGATCATGCATAAGCTTAGAGTGACTATGGCTTTATTCATACGGCCTTAACGCTGAAAAGAGAGAATAAGATTAAAGCAAATTTCGGCTAAAATGTTTATCACAGGGAACGGCGGAGGTGATGGGTTGCAGAATTCGGTTGACGGTTGCGTTACTTTCTTCCCAATTGATGGTCTCGTTATGGCCTGTTTGTGCTAGCATTCCTACGTTTTTTGAGTTGCAAGGAAGGAGAAAGCAGTGACAGCCATGAAGGCATTACGATCGTTAAGTTGTTCTCTGTTGGGAAGTCTGTGTTTTGTCTCTGGCGGACTGTATTCTCAGCAGACCGAGAACCCCAGCTGGAACGGAGTACCCGATTTGCAGGGCGTGTACAGCATCGCTACGGTGACTATGCTGGAGCGAGGTGAGCAGTTTGGCGGTGAATTGGTTATCAGCACCGAACAGGCCGCGGTCGTGGGCGAAACTGGAGCGAGTTATCTTGATAATCTGGTAAGTAATGTGGGTGGAGCCGAGTCTCAGGTCGGCGGTTACAACACGTTCTGGATGGATCCGGGCGAAAGAATGGCAGTTATTGACGGTGAGATTAGAACCTCGATCATCATCGAGCCGGAAGCCGGACGCCTGCCCTGGGCCGAAGGTGCTTTGCGGCGCATCTTTAGCAGCATGCGCGGTCAGCAGGCATTAGATGGACCGGAGGTGCGCCCGATGGGCGAGCGCTGTCTGGTCGGTTTTGGCTCTTCGGGTGGACCACCCATGCTTCCGGTGCTATACAACAATCACAGCCGAATCGTTCAGACTGAAGATTACGTCATGATTCTCGCTGAGATGAATCACGACGCGCGCATTATTCGTTTGAAAGACAGCCAGCACAAGGAAATGCAAAAGTGGCTGGGAGACTCTATCGGGTACTACGATGATGACACGCTTGTCGTCGAAACTACCAATTTTCATGCTCAGGAGAGTTTTCGAGGCGCCCTGCGTCACTTCTTCTATTTGTCTGCGGACGCCAAGGTCACTGAGGAGTTTTCCCGGCTCGATAAAGACACGCTGCTCTACCGATTCACGGTTGATGATCCAGCAGTCTACTCTCGAGCTTGGACCGGTGAGCTGCCTATGAATGCCGTTGAGGATAGAATTTACGAATACGCTTGTCATGAGGGGAACTATGCGCTCCCGGGCATTCTTGCCGGAGCAAGGCGGCAAGAGCTGGAATCGGAATTTGGGCTACCGGGACAGTAACCAGTGGAGCGGTTTATATTATGTCTACGATTAGCAAGTTTGATCGCCATGCTGGTTTCAATTCCGGCGAATGTGGCTGATGAGCTGCAGCCGAAATTGTCCGTTAAGGAGATTATGAATAACATAGTTACTCCCGCAACCAACACCATTTGGGGTGCGTATCAATTGAAAACCGAGGCGCAGTGGGATGACGTGCGCAGTGCGGCGGAGGCTGTGATCGATGCCACCAATCTCTTGAGGATGGGGGGTGCCCATGATAACGAGGCTCGGATGGCTGCGGAGGCCGAATGGCAAACCTTTAACCAGCAGCTGCTTGCTGCGGCCGAACAAGTGTTAATGGCGGCA
>DORE01000256.1:7780-8131 GCA_003514305.1 Gammaproteobacteria bacterium
AGAATCGCGATGAGAACGCCCTGTCGCAGGTTGGCAATGACGCGCTTTATCCTCCTTGCGAGAGTTGCCATCAGGTTTACCAGAAATATTAAAAAACTAAGTGCTCAACTTGGCACGAACAGAGCGGGCAGCCGCTCCAGAAACCAGAAAAATGCGATTCCGCCGAGACCGTAGGCAAGGCCGCGATGGATGCTGATTAGGCCGTCAGATGAGAATTTGCCAAAGAACCAGTTCGCCGAAATCATAGTGGCAATAAAGACAACCTGGCCCCCTTCAACGCCCAAGTTGAAGAAAAGCAAAGCAAGCGGAATGTCAGAATCCCTTAACCCCAACTCTCCAAGAGCGCCGGCA
>DORE01000135.1:0-4030 GCA_003514305.1 Gammaproteobacteria bacterium
CCATGATTGGGGCGGTCCCGTTGCTTGGTACTCTGCTTTGATGAGGCCAGATATCTTTACAGCGGTTGCAGTTTTATCGGTGCCCTTTAGCCCTCCATTCCCGCTTCCCAATGGAGTTAACCTGAATGATGTGATGCTTCAGGCAGCGGCGGGCCGCCAATATTACAGACTTTTCTTCCAGGAGCCTGGCGTTGCTGAAGCTGATTTTGAAGAGGATGTGAGAAAATCCATGCTTGGTGTTTTGTATTCGTTCAGCGGTGATAGTGTGCGAGACGGTGTCCATACAGTCGGTTGGGACGGACACTTTCCGAGAAATGAAACAATGAGCGAGCAGTTGATAATCCCGGAAAAACTCCCTACCTGGCTCACAGAAGAGGATCTTGCCTTTTATGTCAAAGAACACAGCGCGACGGGTTTTGCGGGTGGATTTAACTGGTATAGAAATATAAAGAGATTGCCATCTCATTTAGCGCCGTTCATTGGTAAATCTTTGGACCAGCCAGCTTTGTATCTTTATGGCGAACACGACTTAGTTGCAGGTAATACTCAAGAAGCGATCGATGTCATGAAGGCTAGTCTGCCGGATCTCCGAAAGTGCGTGAAGTTCGATGGAGCAGGCCACTGGTTGCAACAAGAAAGAGCAGAGGAAGTAAATCAGGAGCTGATTAGTTTCTTGCAATCTGTCAATTAAACTGCTGTATGGGGAAGTTACCCTTTATGCGTGAGGAAAATATAAGAGCTCAGAGGCTTTGGCCGTTCGAGGAATTAGGAGAAATCAAATGCTTCAAGCTATTTTGATCGCTGTGATACTTTCGTTATCGGCATGCGCGACAGAAAATGTCGTTGTCGAAGGATGCGAACCATCTGGATCAATGCAACCTGTATGTGGGATGCAGAGTCCTGAGGACATAGCAGCTCTTCCGGGTGGTCGACATCTATTGCTGGCGCACTTTGGTGGTATGTTTGACGCTACGGGGTCTTTGTCCCTCTTTGACACACAGACTGAGGACGTGAAACCGCTTTTTCCTCAATCCGGAATTACTCTTGCGGGAGCTCCAGCACCATGGGGGGATCCGAAATGTAAACCTCCTGAGCTCGATAAATTCAGTCCGCATGGAACACACCTTCATCGATTAACAAACGGTCGTTTGAGATACTTGGTTGTAAACCATGGTGGTCGGGAAGCCATAGAGCTTTTCGAGGTAATAGGAGAGGGCGGCAATATTTCTCTGCTCTGGCAAGGATGTGTTGAGCCCTCAAAAGATACTTTCATGAATGACGTGGTGGGCTTGAGTAATGGTGATCTGATTTATACCCGAATGTTCCACAACGGGGGGATGGTGGAACAATTATTGAGTTTACTAGGCCTTGATACGGGTGATTTATGGAGATGGAACCAAGAAGCTGGCTTGAGAGCTTTGCCCGGAACAAAAGCGAATCAGCCTAATGGTATAGAGGTGGCAGCGGATCAAAGACATGTATTTGCAAATATGTATTTTACGCAAGAGCTCTGGAAGGTTGATGTAGATACGGGCGAGGTTGTTGGCACTGCTTCTGTAGCGAACGCAGATAATAGTGCATGGGGCACAGATGGACGTCTTTGGGTGGTCACCCACACGGACTCTATGTCGAACATGCTCGCTTGTTTTGGTAACCAGGAAGCAGCTTGCGGGGCGAGTTTCGCCATCATAGCCGTCGATCCGGATTCGTTGGAAATTGAGAAAGTCTTTGAGCATCGCGGACCACCAATGGGCGCGGCGACTGTAGCAGTGCCTCAGGCGGGAAGGATTTACATGGGTTCTTTCGTTGGTGACAGATTGGTCTCAATACCAGACTTCACCCAACAAAAATCTGAGTCGGTAGGCCTCGAAACCGACGAGTTCGGCGATATTGTTTCGGCTGATTAATTAGGCTGTCTCGTCTTTTCGATCATAAGTGGGTTGGAAGTCTGATATTCGGATCGTCGGACAGTTATCGGTCTTCACTTGAAGACGTCATGACTCATTCTTCCGTCTGACCGAAAGTTGTCCTGCAAATGGCTGGCTGGAAGAGGACGCTCCTTAAGGATTTAACCCCACTCATTGGCAGAGCCGCAAAAGATAGCATCCCAAATTCAATTGAAGGCTCGATGCCAAAGTCCTTTGTTAACCTCCCGGTCAATTTTTCTGCATACCTAGGTCCTGAACTTGTCAAAAAATCAGTTGAACTGTTTGGCCATCTATTTTGAAAAGGGTAGATCGCATCGCTGGAAGAATTGATTCTTCAGGCAGCTCTTTGTTCCATTTGTCGTAAGCTTCTTGAAGGCGTAAGACGATTTCGGGATATTTTTTAGCAAGATTCTTGGTCTCGCCAGGGTCGTTTTCCAGGTCGTATAACAGTGTTAAATAGCCCTCTGTCGCCTGTCTTGGCCAGCCATCTTTTGGCGGAATTACCCGTCGCGCTGCGTCTAATTGCTCGATCGAGAGAGAGCTCTTCGCATACTCGAGCAATTTCCATCGGTCATCACGAATAGCCTTGGTTGGACTGGAGCGCCAATAAAGATATTTGTGGGGGTTTCCATCCGGGTTTTTGAGGAAGCGAATCAAATCAACGCTATCCTCCGTGCTATGTTCACTCCCCGCGACCTCTGCAAAGGTAGCCATGAGATCTAGCAGACTAACCATCTTCGGATATTTCCCAGGTTTTATTTTGCTCGGCCAATGGAGAATCAACGGTATCCGTATGCCGCCCTCGTTGTGGTACCGCTTAAAACCAGAGAATTCTCCATTCGAGCAGACACCTATATACCCTGCGCACCCGTTATCACTTGAAAATACGATCAGAGTATCCCTTAACCTTTTTGTCTCCGATAAAGTGTTCACGATTGCACCTACGCTATCATCGAGAGATGCGACCATAGCAGCGTATACCCTAGCAGTTGGATCTTGGAGGTGTTTATAACGGGCGGTGTATTTTTTCGTTGCTTGAAGTGGTGTGTGTGGAGTTGTGTGACTTAAAAAAAGGAAGAAAGGTTTTTCGTGCTCATCCTTAATGAATTCCACCGCTTGCTCGGTAAAAGAATCGGTCAAATAGTCATCTATCTTCACCAAATCATATTGATCATGAATGCCGTTTGACTCCGTACGCCTTAACGGCCAATCCCCGACTGACTCAACATCGGGGCGAGATTGATCGATAAAAATACTGCCGCCGGCGAGCAGGCCAAAGAACTTGTCAAACCCTCTGCTTAGAGGATGAAATTCCGGCAAATATCCCAAGTGCCATTTCCCGATTAGGCTTGTGGTATAACCGGCGTCATGAAGCACTTCCGCCAAGGTGATTTGCGAGTCATCCATGCCGATATTACGGTCACGCCCGGCGGGGTTGAATTCCCATCCGTGGCGTTGTTGATATCGACCTGACATTAATCCTGCTCTAGAGGGGCTGCACACGGGATGCGTGGCATAGGCTTGTGAAAATATCGCTCCACCTGACGCTAGGGCATCGATATGAGGCGTTTCTATCACCTTGCCGCCATAGGCTCCCACATCACCGACGCCTAGATCATCAGCGAGTATGAAAACGATGTTGGGCTGAGAAAACGCGAAGGAAGAGAAGCTGATTGTTAGTAAAATAAAAAGGGATGAGAATTTCAGGGTGATGAGGCGCGGTTGCTCGGATCTCCAATCTAAAGGGGGCGCATAGCTCTTCCGAGGCGGAATTTCATTGGTGGTTTGCATGCAAAATTTTCGATCTGACACGAGTCAGCTCAAGCTCTTCGGTCGAAACTTTAGGAATGGTCCATTAAGGTCGTCTCGTACGATAGGCGCGTAGCAAGGAATTGCGTGCATGCGTTCTATGTAGCTAGACAGGCTAGGCCAACGGGATTTATCGATAGCCTCACCCGCCAGGGCGAAATTAACAAAAGGGCTCGTAATCGCGATATCTGCGATCGAGAATTGTTCTCCTATCATATACTCGTGATCGCCCAAGCAAGCCGTAAGGTAATCACACACTTCTGGCAGCGCTTTATTGAGCAAATGTTCTAAGT
>DORE01000135.1:4357-10061 GCA_003514305.1 Gammaproteobacteria bacterium
TTTTGAATCGGTTTTTTGTTTGAGCACATTGGGCCGCACTACTCGTTGAAAGAAGACAGCGGCTACAGTTTCACCTACTTTTGTGTCGGCATACTCTTCAAACCAGAGCGCGCGTGCTCTCTCTTCCGGGTTCTCTGGAAAAAGAGAGGGGGAGGGGTAACGGTGCTCTAGGTATCCCACTATCACTGAAGAATCTGGCAGAACTAAATCGCCATCCTCCCAGCATGGAATCTTAGAAAGCGGGCTTTTTGCTTTGAATTCAACCGAAGCGTTGAAGGGGCTCTGTTGGATACCCCTGTACTCAATAGCTTTAAAGGCTAGTGCGACTCGTACCTTCCGGACATAAGGAGAAATATTTGAACCATGAAGTATGGGCAAAGTGTCACTTGTTTTCATAGTCTGGCGATAGAATCAAACGAGGAAAAAATTAAAGCCGCAAACATGAATAGTTTGACCTGCGAGCGACCTGTCTGAAGTCTCCAAGTCTGCTGAAGCTAGGCCGTCCCCCCGTCCATCGTTCGCAGGAACGAAGCGAATTTGAGCATCTTCCAGTTCGATGACTCTGTCAGTGGCGGCAAGCCCCGTAGCCGCTGACCACATTTCAGCCATTTTGTCAGGATCATTGGCTTGCATCGTTATGGCCAAGATTCTGCTAACAAGTGTGCTGGTCGCATGGTATTGCCAGTCTTCGCCTGCCCACAGCCAGCTCTCTTTTGGTTCCGCTTCGTCTAAAGAGAGAATTGCTCCCCCAACATCCTTTGGATGGAGATGTATGCCTCGTATGGAAGTCTCTTTTTGTTCCACTTTCCCGTCGTGGACAATTCGAAGGCCAGCTCCCTCTAAGCGAGTCTTGTGCTTTTCCAAGCTAACCGTTTGGAGCAGCACCATGTATCCCCCATCCCCTCCTCGCCGATCTATAAACCGGCCGGCTGTTGTTCCATCTCGTTTGGGGGCGACAACTTCAAGTATTTGATCTCCGATGGCATATAACCCATGGCGAAGACCGAAGTGAGATAGGCCAGGATCTCGGTAACACACCTCTAAGTCCAGTTTCTCGCAGATCTCTTTTTCAGTCTGTCTGAGTTCTGTTGTCACCAATGCTATCTGTCTTAAGCGCATTTTTCTGATCTCCTCTCACCCAGTTACGAGTCTATCTAAATGATAATACCTTTTCGAGATAGCCAGCCGATGCTCTTTGACCGAAGATACTTATCTTCTGAATTTTTGCGGGTTCGTATAGTGCATAGGTGAATCTGATGAATGGACTTCGGGATAAAGTTATTTTAGTTACTGGCGCAGCCTCGGGTCTTGGTTACGCTGATGCCGAGCTTCTCACAGAAAGTGGCGCGACTGTGGTCATGACCGACATTAACGAAGACAGCGGTAAGGCTGTCGCGGATCGGTTAGGGAATCTGTTTTTGGTCCAAAATGTCGCGGATGAGCATCGATGGTCCGAAGTAATGTTAGAGATAAGGGATAGATTTGGACGGCTTGACGGCCTTGTTAACAATGCTGGCATAGCTCCAATAGCAGATATTGAAACGACTACTACTGAGGTTTGGAGACAAACTTTAGCTGTACATCTAGATGGAACCTTTTTTGGTTGCCAGACGGCACTAGGATTAATGAAGGAGTCGGGCGGTGGTTCGATTGTAAACATGTCGTCGACTGCTGCGTTAATTGGAATCCCTGATTATTTAGCCTATTCGGCTGCAAAAGGAGGTATTAGATCGATGACAAAGGCGATTGCTGTTCATTGTCGTCGTAAGAAGTTGCGCATCCGCTGTAATTCGGTTCATCCAGGGAGTATCAACACTCCTATGGTACAGAACGCGGTGAAGGACCTTATGAATATCGAACTCGACCCTAATGACGAGAAAAAGAGAAAGGCGATGGGAATTGGCGAACCTCGAGATGTCGCTGCTATGGTAGCTTACCTTCTCAGTGACGAATCAAAGCACGTAAATGGCGCAGAAATGGTCGTCGATAACGCGGATACGATCGTGTAGAAGAAACTTGATGGAATAGTGCTGATGAACATAACAGGAATGGTCCATGTGAACATAAATTGTTCGAGCTACGAACGCTCAAAGTTGTTTTATAAAATGCTCGGCTTTGAGGAAGTCTGGGTCGTGCCGAAGACCAATACACCTGAGGTCAATGCTGCTGTGGGTATGGAGGATTATCGTGTGAATGGCGCCATACTGGCTTTGAAGGACTCCACCCCGCCTGTTTTGATCGATCTTCTGGAATGGGAGAAACCGAGAGATAACTCCCTCCCTTACCCGAATTTGTATCGTCCCGGCCTAGCAAGGCTTGCTTTGCGAACTGCAGATATTCAGGCTGATTATGAGTTTCTGAAGAAAGAGGGCGTCGAGATCCTCTCTGAACCAGCGACGGTGATGTCCAACGAGAAACACGGAAGTACCTTTTTCTGTTTCAAAGATCCAGATGGTGCGTTCTTGGAACTGGTTGAAAGTTTCTGAGTTATCTAAGCCGATTTCTCCTCTCCTAGTGCCGAGAAAATACTGATCTGAACAGACTGCATATCAATCGAGTCGCTCATATTGAAAGAGCGCATTTTCCTCAAATTGTTGAGAGTTCCCTCTACGTCTTCAGAATTGATCGCGTAAATGGCCAGGTACTGGTGATTTTGTTCTTGTACTTGGGCTGAAGTGAGTTCAAATCGTTGAGCCGATTCGAAACCTTCAATCTGAAGCACCTCCGGCACGTGCACTTCTTCATACCACCGATTGAATTCAAACTCTCTGCCATCAACAGGGTTGCTTCTCACCATGTATAGGGTCGTCATTTTAGTCCTTTTCGAATTTAGAGTGGGTAGCGACGCAGCTCAAAGTGGGTCGCCCCCCAGAACGGCGGGTGTCTCACAGTAGGTGGAAAGAACATATCGCTGATGGTCTGATATCTGTTGGGTTAGAGCATCAGCGATCTCTGGAATTTTCGAGTTAGCTTCGAAGTACTTCAGCATGCCTCGGTTCTGCCTAGTCTCTGGCATGATTTCCCTCGGCACAGGCAGTACTGTCATTGTCATTGTCGCCCAGTAAATGTCAGCCGCCGTAACTGTCGCGCCAACGAGGTATCTTGAACCCTTGGCCTTTTGAGAGGTGAGTCGCTCGTCTATCAGGGAAATTATCTCTCCGATTTTTCGGGGAGCTTCCTTACTCGCACTTTCGCTGTATCCATATTTTCTTCCCAGCGGGGTGTCAATTAGATTTCGCATGTTCCATACCAGACCATCCTCGGCGAGCGTTAGTGCGCAAAGACCGATGACTTCCATGCGTTGTTTAAAGTCCTTGGGGATTAACTTGGGTGTGGTCTCTTTGCCAATTTCTTCAGCTAAAGCCAGTTGCTCTATCCAAACATTTCGCGGGCGCTCCTCGTTGTGAAACATGGTTGGGAGACTGGTTTGGCTTGTCAATTCGTACAGCTTGGCCTGTCTGTCTTGGCCGGTAGATTCGTCTATACCCATCGTCGGGTGTATCGCTCTGATCAAGGGGATTTCTTTTACGAAGCAGATGTTTTTCAATGCTTCAGCCCACATCGCTTGAATGCCAGGGATAAAAGTGACTCGAGTACCACTAGTCATAGCAGCAGCTTCTTCTAAACTTATAAACTTAAGTTCTTCTGTTTTTGCGTCACCAGCTGGGATCGAGATCTGATCGTTCATTTCAGGCTCCTTGTTATCTGAACTACAAGCTTTGGCTTGATATTCAGCCTAACAAATTGAAGTCGACGAATCTAAGATCACTCGCCAGCCATCACGTTGGAGAATTACGCTAGCGGCTGGCTTTTTGCTATTGTCTGGACTTAAGAGTTAATCGTGAAGAGGGGTAATGTAGTGGCCTTAACCAAAGAAGCCCAGCAAGCCTGGCTTGCCCAACATGCAGAAGACGTGATAAATCCCGGTAGGGAGATTATTGATCCACATCATCATATGTGGCGATCGAGTGGCTTGCCTGTGTATCTGCTGGAAGATCTATGGTCCGACACTCAATCCGGACACAATATAGTGAAAACCGTTTTTATGGAGTGCGGGGCAGAGTATCGCACAGAAGGGCCCGAGCATCTCAAATCGCTGGGGGAGACGGAATTCGTAAGGGATGCGGCGATTGAAAGTCGTAACACAGGTAAAGCAGAGATCGCCGGGATCATTTCTCATGCTGATCTGACGATGGATCTGGGTCTTCTTCGGGAGACACTAGATGGTCATGAAGAGGTTGGACAGGGTTTGTTTCGTGGAATTCGACACGGTGGAGCTCATGATCCAGACAAATCGCTCGGTTGGCTGGATGCGACTCCGCACCCTGATTTATTTATGAGGGAAGATTTTCGCGCCGGCGTGCGTTTGCTTGGGGATCTTGGTTATACCTATGACTCTTGGCACTATCATTTTCAGAACGCGGCTTATACAGAGTTGGCTAAATCTGCGTCAGACACTACCGTCGTTCTGGACCATTTTGGCTCACCTTGCGGTGTTGGATCTTTCGAGGGAAAAATGCAGGAGGTAATGGAGGGTTGGAAACTCGATATTACTCGGATGGCGGAATGTGGGAACGTCGTTGTAAAGGTTGGGGGATTGGCTATGCCAGTGAATGGCTTTAATTGGCATAAACAAGAGGTCCCTCCGAGTTCTGATGAGGTCGCCAAAGCTCATCGAGACTATTACCTGCACACTATAGATGCTTTTGGGCCATCCAGATGCATGTTTGAGAGCAATTTTCCGGTGGATAAACTGTCCATGTCCTACTCAGTTTATTGGAACGCCATGAAGAAAATAGCGAGTGAGTTTTCCGATGACGAGCAGCATCAGCTTTTTTATGGCACTGCTGCACGGGTTTATAGGCTCTAAAGTAGACTTGAAATATCAGATTGCGCCAAGCGCGATGTGGCTGTTTACTCGCGTGAGTCGTCGGTCGAGTTTGATATCAACCAAAGATTCTGCGTTTAGCTGACGCAGAAAAGCTCGGCCCTCGTTTTTGTTCTCTGGGGATAGAGACTCAAACCAATCCAGCGCGCGCTGATGCGTCCATAGTTGATAAAGGCCGGCCTGATTCTGTATCTCAACACCTCTTAAGATTGTCGAATAGGTTCCGATGGAAGGCTCATCCTGGTCTTTTGAGACCATAGTATCCGTGGGGTCATCCAGTCTCGTTGAGGCCCAGCTGTTGTACATTTCTGCAGTCCGAGGAAGAGATTCACCAGCAGCCTCAATACAGAGTAGGAGTAGATCTTGTGTTCTACCTGGCAATATGTCGTTTGCAGTAAATTGGGGTTCAAAATCGGCGAATTCAGGGGAATGTGTGTCCGGCGTGTTCATCGACTCTGTCCATCGGA
Organism: Gammaproteobacteria bacterium; assembly: GCA_003514305.1. Classification (GTDB taxonomy): domain Bacteria; phylum Pseudomonadota; class Gammaproteobacteria; order Pseudomonadales; family Pseudohongiellaceae; genus UBA9145. Next base: position 9,713 of record DORE01000135.1, read on the forward strand.
AGACCCTTGGGGCTCTTTGTTTCATGATTAAGGAGGGTTGGGGATCTCGAGCGAGGTGACCAAACAACGGTCCCATCAAAGCAAAGTCGGCGACCGACGGTCTCCCTCCGAATAGGTACGGAGTCGTCGTGAAATGATCCTCAAGGACTTCTAGAGTATCGATGTAAAGTGATTCGAAGATTGGTAACGTTTCCTCTGAAGCGCCTATTCCGGATCGTTTTCCCTCCATACGCTCAGCAATAATATTACCAAAGTGATCTAGTTCCTCATCGCTGCCCTGCGGTTTAAAGGATCTTCCGAATTCTTTGCCGACAAATCCGTAATTCTCCTTCATATAGTTCCAGCGGTA
>DORE01000267.1 GCA_003514305.1 Gammaproteobacteria bacterium
GCCGTTTTCTCTCTGCCATGCGACCAGCGTGCCATCCGGCCTAGCTTCATAGAAATAATTGGCCACGCCCTCCGAAATCGCGATGGCCATTCTTTCCTGAAAAGCCGTATTACTGAGCCGCTCGGCCTCCTCGGGATTGGTCAAATAGCCCGTTTCAATCAAGATAGAGGGGATATCCGGCGAGTTGAGCACCTGAAGCGATGCCTGCTGTACCTTGCCTTTTCGGATACGAGTGACCCCTGCCAGGCTGTCCAATACACTGGTTCCCGCTATCAGACCTTGCTCCATGCTCCATGACATTTGAAGAGAAACTAGAGTCAAAGCGACATCATCATCTAGATCCCCCAAAGCCAGATCACCCCCAACACCACCCAAAAGATCGGAGCTGTTCTCCTTCTCAGCCACTCTGGCAGAATTTTCGCGATCGGCTCGATCGCCAGATAGCGCATATACAGTTACACCTCGTGCCCGGCTGTTGCGATACCAATCCGCATGTATTGCGACGAACAAATCAGCGCGATGTTGGCGCGCTATCTCAGGTCGACGCTTAAGCTCAACATAGTAATCGCCGTCTCTGATCATTACCGGTTTGTAGCCGGGCAGTTTTTCCAGGCGTTCATACAAAGCTCGCGATATTGCGAGGGTTATATTCTTCTCCTTGATTCGACCATCATAGCCGATAGACCCGGGATCCTCTCCCCCATGACCCGCTGAGATCGCCACGACTATGTCTCGACGCGCCTCATTGTCCACTCGGATTTCGCGCAGATTCATGCGCTTGTCCTGCTGGTTGCCCGTTCTATCGTAAAGGTCCAGAACCAAACGTTCACCGAATTCGGTATTGGGTGCCAAGCTAAAGGATTCAAGCTCAACTGCGCTGGTCAGATCGAGCACTATCCGAAGCGCATCATTATTTCGTGTTCCACTGCGAATCCCCGAGACGGGGCTGTCAGTGAAATCTAATCCAGTAAAATCGAGGGCAGTGAACGAAGAATCAATGTCCACAACAAGGCGTTGCGGATCTTCTAAAAAAAAACTGCTGTACTCGATCGCGTCGCTAAGATCGAGAACCAGGCGAGTATGATCCGGTGCCCGCCATATGCGTGCATCAATAACCTCCGCTGCTTGCAGACCGATGCTAGAAGAACCCAGCAACAGTAAGAGGAACTTATTAATTACTCTTCTTTCTTTCATGGTTGACAAATATTAGGCTGATTGCGAATCATGATTCTAGCGCTGACCCCATCCTCACTTGCAACAGTCAGGCTACATTGAACCCATGGCGCTTTGTCTATAAGTTTCGGCGGAATTGCCACAATCTTTCGGCAGCTTCACGCCCTTTGCTAGAATGCCCTTGCCACTCAAACTCCCTGTCTGTCCCTGCCCCGTTGAGTTTAATCGAAAGGTCCGGGAGCGGTAACCAGCCGACTCCTCGTTCTGGCCATTCTACAAGGCAAACTGTTTCATCCTTGAAATACTCATCTATGCCAAGATACGCCGCATCTTCTGGAGTGCTGAGTCGGTATAGATCGAAGTGATAAATACTGCAGCTAGCGAATTCGTAAGGCTCAACTAACGTGTAGGTTGGGCTCTTCACCGCTCCCTGAAAGCCATACCCTCTAAGGAACCCTCGGGCCAGGGTTGTCTTGCCTGCACCTAGATCACCCTGCAAAAAGATCACAGCTCCTCTGCTCTTGCAGCCGGGTTCGGACAATTGCTCCGGCTTAAGACCAGGATCTTGAAAAGTCGCTCTGGCGAGGCAACCGCCTAACGCTAACGTTTCCCACTCATCAATCGCCCGATACTGGAAGGACTCAGGCATACTAGGTATGACCTACACGGTCGGCGAGGGAATCAACATTGAGGAGCTGCCGAATTACGGGCAACAAATCTGTTGCCAGCAGTCCTCTCTGACCAGCCGCACTAGCGCATAGATCCGCTGCTTCGCCATGCACGCACACAGCACATGACAGCGCTCGATCAGGGGCCAGACCCTGGGCCACGAGCGCCGCTACAATTCCCGTCAAAACATCCCCCATACCTCCACTGGCCATACCAGCATTTCCCTCGTTGCAGAGCTCAATCGAATTCGGTTCCAGATAATTTGTCACAAGAGATCCATTACCCTTAAGAAGGCAATTCCCGCCCCACTTTTCCTGCAACGAGCAAATCGCAGCAAATCTGTCCAGTTGAACAGCTGACACATTTGAGTCAAGCAGCCTTGCCGCCTCACCTGGATGTGGGGTAAGTATCCACGTATCTTTTTTCGAGGTTAGGTGGGAAGCTGGATCTTTAGCAAGAAGAGACAAAGCATCGGCGTCAATAATTATTGGGGTGGACGTCTCGGATAAAAGCTGTAGAGATTTGCGTAACAATTCTTTCCCCCAAGCATCCAGACCCAGTCCTGGACCGACAACAAGCACTGATGCTCTCTGCAACAGATTTCCGAGATCAAAATTATCGTCTTCAGTGCTATGCACCATGAGCTCCGGCCTACGCGCCAGGATTCCTGTTCGATGCTCCGATCGGGTAACGATGGAAACCAGGCCTGCGCCACTTCGCAAACTGGCTTCCGCCGCCATCAACGGAGCTCCACCGTAGCCCCTCTCTCCTCCAATGACTATGACATGTCCGAAGTCTCCTTTATGGGAGGCTGGTTGTCGGCGGGTAAGCCAGCCCTGCACGGAATCGATATCAATTCTTTTGACGCTGGGGACTGGCGCTTGCGGATGTGAGAAGACTTCTTTTGGCAGGTCAAGATCGTCAAAGTAAAGATCGCCGGTATAATTCGGTGCCGAGCCGGTAAGAAGGCCTCGCTTAATTCCAATAAACGTGACCGTCTCTGTTGACCTTACCGCCTCATCAAAGGGCTCGCCAGTATCGGCGTTCAGGCCTGAGGGTACATCAACCGAAAGCACGGGAATCTTGCTGTTATTGATTGATCGAATAGCACTAACGTAGTTTCCCGCTACTGGGCGATCCAAGCCGGTGCCTAACAACGCATCAACGATAAGAGTATGCGGCTGACGCCTAAGCGAGGCGAACTCTGCCTCGATGTAGGGATGGATTTCAGCACCGACGCGTGCCGCCATTTGATAAGCTTCGGCCGCGTCTCCGACAAGTTGATCCGGTGGTGAGACGTACAGGACCTCACTAGAAAGACCCAACTCTTTGGCCAACGCGGCAATCACATAGCCATCGCCGCCGTTATTACCTGACCCTGCAAAAACGATCAGATGGACGCTTTCGGGCCAACGCTCTTGAACCGCCCGCAGGCATGCAGCCCCTGCTCGCCGCATCAACTCAAAGCCAGTCGTGCTGGTCAGATTGATGGCGAGGCGGTCAAGCTGCCGAACTGCTTTTGATTCGTATAGCTGGCGTGGGAATGGCGCAATAGTTCCAGACATAGCTAAAGCCCCTACCAGTTAATTAAATTTTTTGATTAGCCGCCTGACAAGACGCAGGGTTGTTTCTAGTTCTTCGATTGGGATGTCGTTTGTGTTTTCAATCGCCCAAGGGTCTTGCACTTCGCGTAGGAGGGTATAAGTGTCCTGACCCTTGTCACTCAAAGTCACCAGCGCTGAGCGTTTATGCTTAGGATTATCGGTGTATAAAAGAATGCCGTCGGCCACCATCACGTCGGTTATTCGTTGTACTGCTTGGCGTGATTGCCCCAGAACCCGCGCGATTCCTGGGACGGTAAGACCAGCACTTGATAGCGCAATAGCTCCAATGACTTTCCAGCGAGCGTGAGTCAGGCCAAGATCTTTCGTCATGGCATCGCCTTCTGCAATGAGCAGCCCGTTAAGTCTGAACAGCGTCAAAACCAGATCAAGAAACAGTACCCTCTTGGGTGAGTGCAAACCTTGCTCCCTCGTCGGTAACCCTAATCAACATCGACTTATTCCACTAAGGCTAGTCTGATAGGCAATTTGTTAACATATTGTCATTCCTGTTTGCGCCCGTCAATAATCTCGAACAACAGGGGGTCAACAACCTTTCTAAATTACCGGCCGTCCTCACCGATCTGATAATTATGCTAGCCCGGCCAGATTGTTTCTTGCGGTTCCTGAAAAGTACCTGAGGCGGGGTGAATGATCCAACCTGAGCTATTGTGCTAAACGCCTAGGGCATGAACGCTTGGCAAGAAAGCGAAGTCAAACCAGTCCCACATAGTGAAGCACATAAGGATTACGAGGGTTTCTTTATCCTAGACCATATACTGTCAATATTACTGATAACGAAAACTATCTGCATTTAAAAATTCGCAACTCTAAGCCCGCCGAAAACACTCGCAGACAAGAATCTTTCTGTCGCGATGCGCTAAGATCGCACTCTCAACAATACGCTGTTCGACGGCTTGATTGCTGCTGAGCCCTCGGAAACGCCACTTAAGATTGCATGCCCCTTTGGCGCCCCTCAATCTGTTCTACTGAAACGTAATCCAAACGTCTGCGAAGTATCGAAGCGGCATTTAGCGGAAGTACTAATTAACGCACATATGCAGATGCTGTCAGCTGCGGCAGATAGTCGCGCAGAGGTAGTTTCTAACAACATCGGTTTTAAGCAAAGTGACGAGAATGGATTTGGACGACAGGTTTGCGAGTTAGCAGCTAGCGTCGCGGTGCCGCTAGAGCTTTCGACGACTGCAGTTTAAACATTAGCTACGCGCTTTGGATTCCGGCTTAGACGCTATGGATCATCTGCCCTATGCGCGATTGCTTGCGATGCCAATAGTGCTGAAAATGCGTCTATTACCCATCTATTTGATAGGGTAAGCTACCATATGTCTGCAAATATCATATTTGAGATTGTTGAAAGTGATTAACGCCAGAAGCACCCTGATGTCGGCCATAGTTACGTTTTCACTCTGGCTATCCTGTGCTGCAAGCGCTGATTCACTGCAATCTGCCAAGATATTGCTTAAAGTGAGCAATTCTGCTCAACAGTTCAGTGAGCAAACGAAGAACCATATCACAGACGTACTTCGGACCTATTCCAGCATCGTGGCCATGGAAACAGGAATCGAATTGCCGATTACTATCCGCTCCGCGATTGCTGATTGTTATTCGCGAGCGTATGACTGGAGTAAATTCGAAGGGGGGTTTGCAGACATTCTTTCGCAGCATTTGAGTGGAATACAAATCGATTTGTTAATTGGCTTTTATCGGAACAAAAGTATTCCGCCCGCCCAGATTGAGAACTTTAAAAACGCAATAGGATCGGCCGGTGCAATCGCAAAAAACAGCGCTGACCTGATTTACAAGACCAGCCCGGGGTGCGTTAAACAAGACGCTCAGATCATAATTGGGTACCTTTCCGACGCCGGACTGAAAGCTAGTCATCATGGCCGAATCGAGTGATTAGACCCTGCCGATGACTGCTCGAATGGATAACTAATTCCTTTGTTTCGGCCCCAATGCCTGACTGTAACACTCAAGCTTTGAAGATACGCGAGCTTTCCACAAACCTCCAGCACAATGCTCAAAGCCAAGTTGGTCGTGTTTATGCCTGTGGCTTCTCAGCCGCAGTAGCCCTGTCAAGTACATACGCGATCTGCGAGTATTTCAGTGCGTCATCGAATACATCAGGTAATTAATCCCTAACCGGTAGGCGTTATTCGCATAGCGGGTCGAATAGGCCTGGTGGTAGGTGTGCTCCCAGCCATCTCCCATATCAGAGTTCCAGTTGATTAACACCATGACCCGACCATAATCATCCAGGATGGCATGGTTGCTGGCCCGGTCAATACCTTGCTCACCAAATTCATCGGAGCGATAAAGCGCTGGAATCATTTGCGGTCCATCGATGTCATAGTAGACATGAAAAATTTCGTGATCAGCATTTAACTCTTTGATCTCCCTATCTGGAAAAACCTGGTTGAAAGCCGCATAAAAATTATCCCACTGGCGCTGACCCCAGAAATCATCAATGAGGAGGAACCCACCTCGTAACAGATATTCCCTTAGATTTTCTGTCTCTTTTTGGCTAAGGACAATACCGCCATTCTGGCCAACTTCCAGCATATACAAAAATGGGTAATCAAAAATCCTCTCATCATCAAATCGCAAAACAATGGGATCCCGTTCCACCTTGATATTCGTAAGCCTAGATACGCCTCGCAGGAAATTAATGTCCGCATCCGGAAAATCGATTGACCATGTACCGTAACCAAACCCACCACCCCAGTAAGTATCGAACTGAACGCGGACGAAGTTGAACTCGCCAAGCTTTTCGTCTGCAAGATCGTAAGCGATTGATCCCAACCCACCAGGCTGCGGAAACACTTGTGCAATCAACGGTGCACTTAGCGGGAACAAAAGCAGGGTTACGAGGATTCGTGTTCGCATGGTTCTCAGTTGTTTCGAACAATTTGGCATTTAAGGTTTAGCAAGCCCTCTGTAATATCCAAATACTAACAGCCCAGAAAACTCAGGCACAAATCGCAAGACGCCTATCGCAGAGAGTCGCAGTAGTCTGCGTTGCTGACCGCTGGGGTAAACCAGATAAAGTCATAAGCTGATCGGTCGGTGAACCGATCGAGATAAAAGCCCGGATCTGTTTCACCCGGCACAACCTCAACAAATGCCAAAGACAGGATGTCTGACCAACCCAATCCCGGATGCTGAGCCATCAGATAATTGGGCACACCAAGGTCCTTACGAGCGTGATAATTGCCGGTGATCAATAGCGCCAGCCCATTGTCAAGCTTGTCGCTCAGAAGCAGACTCCGCGCCATTCTGTAATCTCGAGTCTGCTGCACCCGCACCATCGGGGGAAACTGCGACTCGGGCAACAGGCCACAGTGGCTCTCATCAATATCAGCCAGCAAGCGGCTCATCGCGTCTTCGTCCAACACAGCTTCAATCTCCTCAGATGCCGGCGATGAGTAGACTTCCATGACAGTTTCAGCGTCAAGATTTCCAGCAGTGACGGGAATGCTGGCATCGTAGGCTGCCTCAATAAGCGCTCCATAGTAGCCCCAGTTCCAGCCCTGTTCGTCCCAATTCAGAAAGCTCTTCAATTCCTCTTCAGACTCGAACCGGGTTTCAAGAAAAACTCGCAAATTTTCGCTGGAAGTGCTGTCAAGCATTTCAAAAGTGACTTTTTCCAATTTTTCTGCACCGATGAGGGCTTGGATAATCCCAAGCTGAAGCTCATGATGATCCGGGTTGTCATGCTTTTCACCGAGCAATAAATAGGTGGAACCCAATATTTTGTCCCACAGCTCCGCGCTCGTCACGAACTGTCCGCGCCGCGAGTCCCATATGCGACCAACTAACCCATGATCGGTGTAAAGTTCGGATTGCCAAAGTGGAGAGCCCGCCAGCTGAGCACTCACGTGTCCGAACAAAAGGCTTTGCGCAAAAATCACAGCGGTGAGGAAGATGCGTCTGATGCCCGCAACGCGGATTTTAGTCGGTCCCATCCATTTGCTCCCAGTTGCCATAGATTTCATCATTCCAGAAACTCTGAAAATAAGCGATAGCTGCCCACTTTTCTTTTTCCGAAAGCCGATCGGCAAAAGCCGGCATTTGTCCCCCAAGCGGGGCGCCTCCCTGGTTAATCACCTGAAGCAAAACCGTCAGTGGATGGTGCCAAGCGTGCGCTGAACCATTGAGCGGGGGCGGCGGAAAAGAACCGTCTCCAAGTCGCTGGCGCCAGTCAGCCGTGACACCCTGAGCCTCAGCACCATGGCACTGAGCACACTGAATTTCGAAAACCTCGCTTCCAGCCTGAACCTGTTCGACCGAGTACCACCGATCGGCGGCGGATATTCCGTCACGGGCTTCACCCGATCCTTGTGGCGGAGAACATCTTACTAGTGATGTCGCAACAGCTAGGGCAATGGCTGCCTTGAGCCTTTTCGCCATGAATCAGACTTCCTTTTTCGGATAATCAAAATAGACCAACTCGCCCAAAGTTTCCTGAATTTCCTCCCAATGCTGAACCGCGAATTGCAACTTAAGCAGCCCACAGGTTGGAATATGGTTGATTCGCGCATCACATATTCTGTTTGCAAACTCAGTGATCGCCGGGTTATGTCCCACAAACATTGCCGACCGACAGTGCTCGTTCATCAGCATAGCCTCTTTCAAGAACATGTTGGCACCGGAGAAGTAGAGCTCGGCATTACTCGCAACCTTATCCGCTGGAAAACCTATCTGATCAGCGATCATCTTCGCCGTAGTCTTGGCTCTCAGAGCGGGACTGGTAATGATACAATCGACCTTGTCGCCCCGCTTTAAAAATCGTGAGGCCATCTTCGAAACGTCCCGAATACCGCGACCGGCAAGTGGCCGCTCAAAGTCTTTTAGCTCGGGGTCATCCCGGCTGGATTTAGCGTGACGCAGAATATAAAGCGTTTTCATCAAACTTCAACAATATAAAAACAGGAGCATCGGCACGATAAAAAAAGACAGCAATTACCGCTAAAACGTTTTACCCGCATAGACATTCTACTCTAGCCTGCATGAGCGTCTAACGATTTAGCCGTTTGGACCGAAAACTAGTGGTAAATACCCCGATTACAGTAAGTTGGTTCTCCCTCCTACACGAGTTCGCAGGACAAGGACACGCAATGACAACACAAAGATCTCTTTTTTTCCTCTTTGCCTGGATGATCGTTAGCAACGCCCTGGCTGCTCAGGAAGAAGAGACAACGCCGCTTAGAACTGAAGTGGAATTGGGCGCCGTGAACACCAGCGGCAATACTGACGCGCAGAGCATCAATTTCCGTGGCGAAATCGGCTTGAGTCGTAAGCAGTGGGAATACGGCTTTCTCATGGATGGTCTGCGTTCGTCTCAGAACGGGGTTCTGGCCGCTCAACGCTTTTACTACGTGGGAAACGTAAACTATCAACTAAATGCAAACTCTTTCATTCAATCGAGAGTTGCTCACGAAGATGATCGTTTCAGCGGCTATGACAGCCAATCAGATTTCACGCTTAGCTTCGGCCGCAATCTGTTGCGTAGCCGCCCAAACATGAATCTGACCTACGAAGCTGGAATCGGCTACCGAATCAGCCAGATCAAGGAGCGTCTTAGCCGAGCCAATTTCAACGACTTTGATGAAGCCATGTTCAGATTGGCCGGAGAATATGAATGGGATTTGTCCGAGTCTGCGCAATTCGAGCAAACCATGAGTCTTGAAACAGGTCTCGAAACGAGCATTATTCGATCTGAAAGCAGCATCGAAGCCCAAATACTTGATAACCTCGCTCTGAGGTTTTCAATTTTCGCTAAACATCAGACAGTTGTTCCCGCCGGACGCAAAAACACCGATACAGAAACTGCCGTCACTTTTGTCATGAATTTTTAGTTTATCGTGCCTCGTCAGAGAGATTTAAGGCAAGTTCTTAAGCCTAAATGCCCTGCTGGAGCAATCCTGGCGAGCTGAAGATGAGCTGGCCATTACGCCCGAACTAGCAGCACAGCGCATTGTGGATTGTGCAAACGTCCGCAGAAGATTATTCTGCGAATCATGGCCAAGTTTAAAATCCCCACGCGTATAACGAGGTTGATCATCACGTTGTCGGTTGCTACCGCGGCAACTCTATATGCAGATCAAACCGACGAGAGATTGAACGGATTTTTTGAGCAATTGTTGTTGACCAATAATCCGGTTGCGCTGCGTGCGACAGAAAATCGGATATGGGAGATCTGGCTAGAACACGATAACGATGATGTTCAACAACTGCTGACACTGGGAATCGAGGCAATGAATCGTCGCCAATTCCCTGAAGCACTCCTGATATTTAACCAGATTATAGAGAATTTCCCAGATTTTGCGGAAGGCTGGAACAAACGCGCCACGCTATTCTATTTGGTCGGCAACACCGATGCCTCGATCGAAGACATCAAGAAGACTCTTGAGCTCGAGCCGCGCCATTTTGGAGCACTATCTGGGCTAGGCCTCGTGTACTTGCAACAGGGAAAGCTCGCACTCGCCGAAGAGGCATTTGGACAAATTATCGCTATTCATCCAAATAATACTGCGGCACAGGAGAATCTGCGACGTGTAAGACTACAACGCAATCAGAATGTAATCTGAAATATTAATGTGCCCTCACAAAAATCGAAGGCAACAAAAAAGGGTGCTTACGCACCCTTTTTGAGTACTCGGTCAGCCTACTGCGCCCGGGATCCGGTCACAGCGAACGCCCCGAAGTCACTGCCAAACTCACCAGAAACAGAATCTCCCTCGACGGAACCAGAGAAGTCTAGGACCAGAGTTTGGCCCTGCGCGTCCACTTCCGCGGAGAATGAGACTGAATTTCCATCATACATGACGCCATCAATCGGCGCCTCGCCCAGCTGTTCTGAACCCATCATGCCAGTGCCATCTGCATTTAGAGTAAGTGTTGCAGGCAAAGCGCCAAGAGGCGTGTTCATTTCTACATTCCACACTCCGACCGCCGGAGGCGTCGAAGCGGCGCAACCAACTAGTATTAGCAATGTGACCGCAAACCATCCGTTCATTATTTTCTTCATACTTTTCTACACCTTTTTGTAACGCATACACAGATTTACAACGAAAGCTTGGAGTCGCTCTACATAACAGATGGTGCGCATAACCCCACTCCTGCCTTCCGGAGCTGCTTTAATTGCGGCTAGAGATTTCCTATTGTCCTGTAAATCGCTCATCAGTCAACCAAAATGCGACGCATTGTTTAGCTTGAGTGAAAATTCTCTTCTAATTTCAAGATATAATTACCATGCAAGTTCAAGTATCTCTCTCACATCAGCTGATGTGTCTATTGAGCGAGGATTTCTGCGGACCACCGGATGCGAATAAGCTCGCTCAGCGATTTCTTTCAGCTTGCTTTTGGGCACGCTCAATTGCTTTAGGCTGGTTGGTAAACCAAGTCGAGCTATTAGCGCCTTAACTACCTCATGAGCTTGTCCCGATTCCTCTCCCATCGCCGAAGCGATTGCTGAGCCTCTTTTACCAAGTATCTCAGCATTCCATGCAAGCACCGCAGGCAGCATCACGCACGAAGTATAGCCATGAGGTACACCGCACAGCGCACCAAGAATGTAGCCGATACCATGGCTGGCCCCATGAGGTACTGTTCCTAAGCCGCAACAAGCAAGCCAAACCGCTTGCTGATTCAAGTCAACTGCACTTACATCATCCTGAGAAACTTTAACGGCCGGCAAGGACTGGCTAAATATAGTCATAGATTGCAAAAAGTGAGCATCTAGATAGGCCGAGCTCTGCCCAGAACAGTACCCCTCTATCGCATGATCCAGGGAGCGGATCGCGGTTGAAAGCCAAAGCCATGAGGGTGTGTTACTGGCTAACTTTGGGTCATAAACAATTGCTTGAGGGCAAAGACGAGGGCCCCTATAACCCTCCTTGCTGCCTGACCTGGTATTGAGCACTCCAGCAGAATTACTGAATTCTGCACCGGAGAGCGTAGTTGGGATAGCGATCTGTCGAATCGTTTCAGGACTGGAGAAGAGACGAAAATCGTCATACTTCGGTCCCTTGTTGCCATTCCCTTGCTGCGCGTACTCAAGGATTTCTGATTCATCCCGCAGGCCCTGCCCAATAGCCAACTGAACAAATTTGCCAGCATCGATCACTGAGCCCCCGCCTACGCTGATGATGACATCAGCTTCACTCTCCCTTACTTGGTGAAGCAGCTCTAGCGCGTCTTCCCGGGGGGTATGTGATCTTATAGCGCTGTTAAATCCTGCTATTTCCAAGGACAAGGCATGTTGTAAGGCACGTAGGTTCTGAGTCTTTTCGGCCAAGGTGCTGGAAGCCACAATCAACGGTCGCTTGTAGCCCAAGCTGCTCATGAGCCCCGGCAGAGCTTTCGTGCAAGATTCCCCGAAGAGAACTCGTTCAAGGGCAGAGTATTCATATTCCATAGTGTTTATTTTGGCGACCAACGCGCGGCAGCTTGTTCAAGTATCATGAGTGTAAGCTGAGAAGCGTGGGGCTTGCACGTCGAAATAGTCTTGCGCGCACGCTACAATTCATATTCATCTTACAAAGGGAACGTCTGCGCATGACCACGCTGAAAATCAACGACACCGATCACACCATTGATGTAGAACCGGAAATGCCCCTGCTGTGGGTCCTGCGAGACGAACTTGGCCTAACTGGGACTAAATTTGGTTGTGGCGTTGCCTCCTGCGGCGCATGCACGGTGCATGTAAATGGTAATCCCGTGCGAAGCTGCGTTATGCCTATTTCGGCAGTAGAAGGTCAGGAAATCACCACAATCGAAGGGCTTGCCGAATCGTCACTTGCCTACTATGAACCGGGCAACCTTAATGCCATTCAGAAAGCCTGGATAGATCACCAAGTTCCCCAATGCGGCTACTGCCAGTCAGGCATGATTATGGCTGTATCATCCCTGCTTGCTGCAAATCCTAACCCGAGCGATGCTGAAATTGATGCGAGTATCAACAATGTTTGCCGCTGTGGCTCTTATCCACGAGTGCGCAAAGCGATTCGCGCAATCGCCAGCGCCTAAGCTGCAGGAGCGCAAGCTTGAAAATATCAAGACGCAGATTCATCTTCTCATCAGCGATAGTGGGCGGCGGCCTAGCTATTGGTTATGCCGTCACGAGACCAAGTGGCCATAGACTAGCAAATAACACACTCGCCGAAGGCTCGGCCAAATATCTGACCTCGTTCTTGAAGATAGACTCTGCTAACCAAGTGACTGTCTATGTGAATCATTCCGAGATGGGTCAGGGCAGCCACACCGCGTTGGCTATGATGGCTGCGGATGAACTGGATGCAGCCTGGGAGCAAGTCAAGATAGAGCAAGCACCGGC
>DORE01000207.1 GCA_003514305.1 Gammaproteobacteria bacterium
GTCAATGCTCGACTCTATGCATCTTGCTTTTACATATAATGAGCCGCCATTCCATTGTTGTAAAAAATAAATAAGGCCTCCGCGGTTAAGTTGTGATTGCGGTGCTGCAAGCGTTTTTTCCTTCTCTCAACCTGGCTGGAACTCTTGCAGCTTTCTCTGCTGACCCAATCAGCAACCAAAGCGACAGATCTTTCGCAAGGAAATAAAATAGGAAGAGCAGAAAGCATGGAAATCAAAGGAAAAGTTATTGTAGTGACGGGCGCGGCGAGCGGAATAGGCAGGGCAATGAGCCAGCGGTTTGCGAGGGAATCCGCAAGCGCCGTTGTGGTTTCGGATATTGATACGATCGGTATGGCTGAAACGCTAGCCGGGCTGGGAGACGAGACGGAAGGAATGGCTGTGCCCTGCGATGTGGGTAGCGAAAGTTCTGTCAAAACGTTGGTGCAGGAGACGCTTAAACGATTTGATCGGATCGATCTGTTCTGCGCGAACGCAGGAATTTTCACCGCCGGTGGGGAAGAAGTTTCCATCGAGGCTTGGCAGAAAATCTGGGATGTTAACGTCATGTCTCATGTCTTTGCTGCGCGTGCTGTCTTGCCAAGCATGTTGGAGCGAGGTGAGGGCTATCTGCTGAATACTTCCTCCGCTGCTGGATTGCTCAGCCAGGTGGGCTCAGCGCCTTATTCTGTGACCAAGCATGCGGCGATCGGCTTTGCGGAGTGGTTGTCAATTACTTACGGTAAGCGGGGCATCAAGGTTTCCGCTCTGTGTCCGCAAGCAGTAAGAACTGCCATGACTGCTGGCTCAGAAGGAGGTGGTGTCGCGGGACTGGACGGAATGCTGGAGCCCGAGCAGCTCGCGGATACCGTTGTTGAAACGCTTTCAGAAGAACGCTTCCTTGTCTTGCCTCATCCTGAGGTCTTGACTTACATGCGCCGCAAAACAGAAGACTATGATCGCTGGTTAGGTGGAATGCGGAGATTGCATGAGCGGTTTGAAGACGCCTATAAGGCCCGGTCTGAAAGCGACTTGGTAAAGTAGCTTTGAAAGCAAGGTTTGAAGAAGGCTGAATTCGATGTCAATTGAGAACTATGGCTTTCAACGAATCGTTGTCTTGATAAAGCGAATGGCTTTGGTTCTCTGTCTCACAGGTGATCTGGGTGCATATGCGCAGGAGCGCATTGAACTTGACGATGGCAGTCACTTGACGGTATTTGTCGTTGGGCCAGCAAAAAGCAAAAACAAGCTAAGTCCCCTCTTAATCTTGATGGGTGGAGGTCCGGGAAATGTTTCTATTTCTCGTGATACCTCCAGCTGGCTTGGGAACGAATTTGCTCAACGAGGGTGGTTTGTTGCGGTGCCGGTCTCGCCTAATAACCGAGCGTTTCGCGGATACGACAACAATCTCAAGATTCTGATGCTGATCGATCAGCTTCAGCAACGTGACGATGTAGCGCCCGGAAAAACCTTGCTTGCGGGAATCTCCAACGGCGGTATGTCGGCACTTGAAATTGCCCGTCGCAATCCTGAGAAATTTTTTGGGGTCGCTGCCGTGCCGGCCCTTTCGGCTTCTACATTCGATAATAAGCCCTTGGCCGGGTTTCCTGTTTACCTGCGTATCGGAGGCGAAGACCAATTGGGATGGGCTGATCGCTTTGATGAAACGGTTGCCGCTCTTGAGGAGGCGGGGGTAGACTTAGATGCCGCGATTTTGGATAGTGCACCGCACATGTTTCGGATGAATTGGGAGTCCCTGGATGCCTGGTTAGCAAAAATCAGAGTTGCAGCAGACTAATAATGAATAAGAGACACATGCATATAACTGGAGTGTGGAATGAAGAAATTAAGTTTTAGTACCTTGGCTTGCTTGTGCTTATTCCCAAGCCTGACAGTACCGGTGCAAGCGGGTCCGCCAGCCACGATTGATCAATTGGACTGGATGACCGGAAACTGGGCTGGGCAGCTTGGTCCCAATCAGCTGGAAGAAAACTGGATTGCCTCAGAAGGTGGTTCGATCGCAGCTATGGTCCGCATGACCGGAGGCGGCACGACCAGCATGTTCGAGATGATTACGATCGAGGCAGTGAATGGTTCATTGGTGCTCAATATTCAGCAGTGGGACCCTGGTTTTCAGCCTCGCACTGAGTCTCCGCAAAAAATGGAATTGGAAGAGATCACCGTAAATAGCGTCAAATTCCGAGCAGTAACTGATGGTGGGATGTTGACCCTAGGCTATAGCCACCCTGATGCGGAAACCTTTGTCATTCACGTAGGGCAACCTGACGGAAATGTAATGGATATCCCTTTAAAAGCGCGAAGTCTTTGGTAGATCGCGAAACTATCCGCACACAGCGGTTATAGGAGAGCGCATATCGCCTCTTTTCTATAACCGCTCATTTTTCTTCGCAATACGTCAGATCTCAGTATTCTCGAGCAACTCTACCCAATTTCCGTCGGGATCAGTAACGATGGCAATGGTAATACCAGGTCGAATCTCTTTAACGGGCACCACGATTTCCACGCCAGCCGCTTTCAGCGAGGCGACCATTTCCTTGAGATCGCTTATGTGCAGGGTCCAGTAGCGATATCCGGTTGCACCCCGAATGCCGCCAGGAGCTGACTCAAGATCAGGTTTTGGGTCCGTCTCGATGACTTTGATGATGCTTTCGCCGGCCCAGAAACGATGCATGACTCCGCCGCCGGGCATATCTATCACCGACTCTACTGCGAGCCCGAGTTGTTTGCTGTAGAACTTCAGCATGGGCTGAAGGTTGTTGGTGATGATGCCAAGGTCAATAGCAGCTTTCTGTATGCTCATGAGTCACCCTACTTACCGTAAACTATTCCAAGAGCTGCACTCTCGTCACTAGGCAGCTCCCATGATGGCTTTGGTTTCTAGGAATTCTTCAAAACCCTCGATGCCCCATTCTCGACCGTTGCCAGATTGTTTATAACCACCAAAGGGTGCAGCGAAATCGGGACCCGCTCCGTTAATATGAACATTTCCGGTGCGCAATTTTAGGGCTACTGCTTGCGCGTGAGAAGCTTCACCGGATACATATCCTGACAAACCATAATCAGTGTCATTGGCTATTTCAACAGCATCTTCCTCATCCTGATAACCGATGATAGACAGCACTGGACCAAAAATTTCTTCGCGAGCTATTGTCATATCGTTGGTGACATTAGCGAACACGGTCGGTTGGACATAGTAGCCTTTTTCCAGTCCCTCTGGGCGACCAGTCCCTCCGGCAATCAGCTCCGCACCTTCTTCAACACCCTTTTCAATCAGACTTTGAATCTTACCGTATTGCAATTCGCTGACTACTGGGCCCAATCTGGTTGTCTCTTCCTGAGGGTCTCCGACAGTAGCTTTTGCAGCGGCGACTTTAGCAACTTCAACTGCTTCTGCCATTCGTGCTGCCGGCACCAGCATGCGAGTTGGTGCATTGCAGGATTGCCCACTGTTGCCGAAGCAACTTGCTACGCCGCCGGCTACGGCCTTTCCAAAGTCACTGACGTCCTCCAATATGATGTTGGCTGATTTGCCACCGAGCTCCTGAGTGACCCGCTTTATCCCGTCAGCAGCTGCCCTGGCGACTTCGCGGCCCGCTCGCGTTGAGCCGGTAAAAGATACCAGGTCGATGTCAGAATGAGCTGAGATCGCTGCACCTACTTCTGGCCCGTCACCGTTGATGAGATTGAATACGCCCGCAGGTAAGCCCGACTCGGCGATCACTTCCGTCAGAATGTAGGCACTCACTGGTGCAATTTCTGAGGGTTTCAAGACCATCGTGCATCCGGCGGCAATCGCTGGCGCTACTTTGCAGGCAATCTGGTTTAGTGGCCAATTCCAGGGGGTAATGAAGCCACAGATTCCAGCCGGCTCCTTGACTATTCTGGTACTGCCCCGGGTCTCTACAAACTGGAAATCCTCCAGAATTTTTAATGCGTTCATAAAATGGCCCATACCACTGCCAACCTGCGCAGTTTTGGAGAGCCCCATCGGTGCGCCCATTTCTGTAGAAATCGCGACAGCCATTTCCTCGCTTCTTGCTTTTAGCCCGGCGATGATACTTCCAAGTACGCTTTTGCGCGCTTCGATGCTGGAGTTGGACCAGGAGGCGAAGG
>DORE01000219.1 GCA_003514305.1 Gammaproteobacteria bacterium
TCACTCGTCTTACCGATCCGGCTTACCCCCTGATTTAACAGGAATCCTAATCGAAAAAAACGTCTGGTCATGCGCCTCACGCGCCTCACGCGGCGATGCGCTGTAATCGACGGGCCGCTCGCCGGTTTGTCAGAACAGCGGTTACCTAACGCTCGAGATATTGAAGTTTGTTTGGTTTATCAGCCCATTGTTCGTTGTCAGGTAAGGCGTCTTTCTTTTCAGTGAGGTTGGGCCAGACCTCTGCCAGTTCCGCATTCAATTTTAGATATTCTTGCTGGCCTTCAGGGAGCTCGTCCTCCGCATAGATAGCGTCCACTGGGCATTCGGGTTCGCAGAGCGCGCAGTCTATGCACTCATCTGGATGTATAACCAGAAAGTTGGGGCCTTCATAAAAGCAGTCGACAGGACACACTTCTACGCAATCCGTGTGCTTGCAAAGAACACAATTATCTCCAACGACGAATGTCATGATGCGACTTACCCTTAGTCCATATCCCTGTGAATCGGTATCGTTGACTCATGCGGTTTGAAAGAGATTATCGGGCTCCCGACTACTCAACAGCGGCGCAATTCTAGCAGCATTTAAAAGCGTTTTCCCGAGCAGTTACTTACTCAGAAAGGTGCTTTCTTAGATCATAAATAATGTTGAGCGCCTCTTTAGCGGAAATTTCGTCTGGATTAATTTTTTCGAGAAATTCGAGAGCCGGGTGTGCTTGGCTTCCGAATAGTTCGGTTTGCAGTGGNNACGCAATCCGTGTGCTTGCAAAGAACACAATTATCTCCAACGACGAATGTCATGATGCGACTTACCTTAGTCCATATCCCTGTGTATCGCTGACTCATGCGGTTTGAAATTAAAGATCATCGGGCTGCCGCCTACTCAACAGCGACGTAATTCTAGCAGCATTTAAACGCGTTTTCCCGAGCAGTTACTTACTTAAAAAAGCGCTTTCTTAGATCATAAATAATGTTGAGCGCCTCCTTAGCGGAAATCTCGTCTGGATTAATTCTTTCGAGAAATTCGAGAGCCGTGTGTGATTGGCCTCCGAATAGTTCGGTTTGCAGTGGTGTTGTTTTAGCCCCACTTGAAGTTGTGTTGGCGGTGCCTTGACTGGATTCACCAATTTCCAGCTCAGTGAGTTTCTGGCGAGCTGATTGAATAACTGGCAAAGGGATTCCGGCAAGCTGGGCAACCTGCAGACCATAGCTTTGATTGGCTGGACCAGCCTTGACGCTGTGCAGAAATATAATGCCGCTGTCATGCTCTGTAGCGTCAAGATGCACATTAGTGATGTTGGGAAAATTTTCAGCCAGTGCAGTAAGCTCAAAATAGTGTGTCGCGAATAAGGTAAAGGCATTAAGTTTCTCAACCACGTAGATCGCCGCTGACCATGCGAGCGCCAGACCGTCAAAAGTGCTCGTACCACGGCCTATTTCATCCATCAATACCAAGCTATTGCCCGTGGCGTTGTGGAGAATATTTGCCGTCTCTGTCATTTCAACCATAAATGTTGATCTTCCTCCGGCGAGATCGTCAGAAGATCCGATACGAGTAAAGATTCGGTCCACTGGCCCGAGTGTTGCTGCCCTAGCAGGCACACAGCTTCCGCAGAGAGCGAGCAGCACGATAAGAGCGGTTTGTCGCATATATGTCGATTTTCCGCCCATGTTCGGGCCGGTTATAATAAGCATCTTCTGCTTCTCATCAAGTTCGGTGTCATTGGCGACGAAGCTGTCGTTTGATACAGCCTCTACCACTGGATGGCGCCCTCCAGAGATGGTGATTCCGCTTTCAGATGTGAGGTTTGGTCGGCAATAGTTCAGTGCACAGGCCCGCTCCGCAAAACTTTGCAGCACATCTAAACTGGCGATGGCCTCTGCGCTCAGAATCATCGCTGTCAGTTCTTTAGCCAAAACTTCCATTAATGCCTCATATAAGGATTTTTCTCGAGCCAGTGCCTTGCTGTTTGCGCTAAGCACCCTGTCTTCGAATTCCTTCAGTTCCGGCGTAACAAACCGTTCAGCGTTTTTTAGGGTTTGCCGTCTGACGTAATCTGGCGGGAATTCGACGGAAGATTGTCCTTTGCTTA
Organism: Gammaproteobacteria bacterium; assembly: GCA_003514305.1. Lineage (GTDB taxonomy): Bacteria > Pseudomonadota > Gammaproteobacteria > Pseudomonadales > Pseudohongiellaceae > UBA9145. The sequence continues at coordinate 2,091 of DORE01000219.1, forward strand.
CTTCAATGTAGTAGCCGTGAACGCGGTTAAATCCGACTTTTAGCGTGCTTAATCCAGTACGCTCTTTTTCTCTGCGCTCCAGGTCGATCAGATATTCCCCCGCGTTTTTGCTGAGGTTTCGCAATTCGTCAAGTTCTGCGTCGTATCCGGATGCGATTACGCCCCCGTCACGGATAACAACCGGCGGGTTTTCCTCTAGTGCACGGGTCAACAAGCTCTGTTGTTCAGGAAATTCTGCAATCAGTGTGGCCAACTCGTGGAGTTCAGCGCTCCCATTATCTCTGATAAGCATCTGTAGGTCGGGCAGCAGCAGCAAACTGTCTCTGAGTCTGGCGAGGTCGCGAGGTCGCGCGGTTCGCAGGCCGAGACGTGCAAGTATGCGTTCCAAGTCTCCGATACCGCGCAGAATCGCAACGCAAGCCTCAAAGCGGTAATCCTGGCGTAGAGTTTCAACAATATTCTGGCGCTTGTTCAGCTCGTCATGATTTCTCAACGGACGGTTCAACCAGCGACCCAGCAGTCTGCTTCCCATAGCGGTAGCACAAGTGTCTAAAACAGACAGTAATGTGTTGTGGCTGCCACCAGATAAATTGGTGTCAATTTCCAAGTTGCGCCTGCTGGCCGAGTCGAGAATGACGCAGTCACTGGGTTGCTCGACCTGAATACCCTGTATGTGTGGCAACTCCGAACGTTGGGTCTCTTTCGCATACTGGAAAAGGCACCCAGCCGCCTTTAAAGCCAGATGCATATCCTGGCAAGAATAGGGGCTAAGATCTTTGACTCCGAACTGCGCGCTTAGTAGCCGCACTGAGTTCGCTTCATCGAATTCCCAGATTGGACGCTGCCGAAGGGCGGGATGCTTGATGATCTGGTGGACGGCACGAGCATTATCTGGCACAAGAATTTCTGCTGGTTTGGTACGCTCAATTTCTGTGAGAAGCGCATCGCACCCTGAGACCTCGCTAAAAACGAATCGACCGCTGCTGATGTTTATCGTGGCAATGCCGTAGGATGACTCAGCCTGTTCTGCATGGCTGGTGCTTATTGCCATTAAGCAGTTGTCTATGCGCTCATCCAGCAGAGCTTCATCACTGACTGTTCCCGGCGTAATGACGCGAACCACCTCGCGTGCAACTGGACCCTTGCTTGTTGCTGGATCACCGACTTGTTCACAGATGGCTACAGAGACCCCGGCCTCAACAAGTCTAGCCAGGTACCGATCAGCGGCATGGAATGGGATGCCGCACATGGGAATTGGTTTACCGGCAGATTTGCCTCTGGCTGTCAGTGTAATGTCCAATAATTCTGATGCATACGCTGCATCATCGAAGAAGAGCTCATAGAAATCACCCATGCGATAGAACAAGAGTTCATCAGGGTGCTGTGCCTTGATGCGCAGGAATTGCTGCATCATGGGAGTATGTGCGGATGTTTCAGCCAAGGATGGTTTTGTGGTCGAGTAAAAGCGAAATGAACAAGCCTAACAAGCGTTTCATTCTACACAGATAATCTCCTGAATGAAGAGTGGTTGTTGTTGATTTTCTCGAATCGTGCAAAGCAGATATGATGGCAGCATGGAACGGTCCAATAGAATTGAAATTGAAAGCACGGTGAAGGCACTGGCTGACAGCCTCGTGGCAGCGAGTCTTGTCATTGCAACTGCTGAGTCCTGCACCGGAGGTGGAATTGCTCAGGCTATTACCTCGCTGGCAGGCAGTTCAAGATGGTTTGGCAGTGGGTTTGTGACTTACTCAAACGAAGCCAAGCAATCGATGCTTGGTGTACCTGCAGGGCTTTTTGAGCCGAATGCCCCTGGTGCGGTAAGCGACGAAGCGGTTCGTGCTATGGCGACAGGGGCCATTAGAAGAAGTGGGGCGGATTTGGCGGTAGCGGTTAGCGGCATTGCCGGCCCAGAGGGAGGTAGCGCTGCCAAACCAGTTGGTACCGTCTGGATCGCGTGGCAGTTTGGCTCCGATATCCGGGTTCGTCGCTTTTTATTCAGCGGAGACCGAGAAGCCATCCGTCATTCGACCATACTCGAAGCGTTGTCGGGCCTGTTGGCCTACTTCCCTGTTCAAAACTAAAGGAATGCTTGTATTGGCCAATATACTGGTTGTATATACAGTAAAATGCTGCTTTAATCCGGGATGAGTGTTCGAACAGTGGCACACCGAGGTCTCGCGGGCTTTATCGCTATGATTCCGAGGCGTTAAACAAGTGCTTTGGGTCATACGGGTAAGACCTGAATAGAGAGCCTCCCGCAAGTACATGATATGGCGGAAAATTTTGCAGGTAGTTGAGGAAAAACTACTCTTTTATGCTCAGAAGCCTGAGCAAACGAGAAGCTTGTTGTGCATTCGGACATTGTAGACGCGGGTCAGGCTAAAGCTCAGCTGCGACCAGCGTCAGTCCGAAGACCGGGCTGAGGACAACTAGATTACTCACGGAACCAGGCATCAGTTGTAAGTTAAATACAAGGAAACAACTATGATTGAAGATAACGGTAATAAAGAAAAAGCGCTTTCCGCAGCTTTAGCTCAGATCGAGCGGCAGTTCGGCAAGGGTTCCATGATGCGCCTTGGTGATACAGAGCGTAGCGCCATTCCGGCAATTTCGACTGGATCCTTGGGACTGGACATCGCGTTGGGAATAGGCGGCTTGCCCCGTGGGCGGATCGTCGAAATTTATGGACCGGAGTCCTCCGGTAAGACGACTTTGACGCTACAGGTGATTGCGGAGGCGCAGAAGGTGGGAGGAACTTGCGCGTTTATTGATGCGGAGCACGCACTTGATCCGATTTACGCCGATAACCTCGGCGTAGATGTTGAAAATCTATTGGTCAGTCAACCTGATACTGGCGAGCAAGCACTAGAAATATGCGACATGGTGGTTCGCTCCGGTGCCGTAGATGTTGTGGTTGTCGATTCGGTGGCGGCATTGACGCCCAAAGCTGAGATCGAAGGTGATATGGGTGATAGCCATATGGGGCTGCAGGCCAGACTGATGTCGCAAGCACTTCGGAAGATGACCGCCAACATCAAGAACTCGAACACGTTGGTGATTTTCATTAATCAAATTCGTATGAAAATTGGTGTCATGTTCGGTTCTCCTGAGACCACGACAGGCGGTAACGCGCTAAAATTTTATTCATCGGTTCGCCTTGATATTCGCCGCATTGGCTCAATTAAGGATGGCGATGAAGTTGTCGGTAATGAGACACGGGTAAAGGTTGTTAAAAATAAGGTTGCGCCACCTTTTCGCCAAACCGAATTTCAAATTATGTATGGTCAAGGGATCCACCATCTTGGAGAAGTAATTGATCTCGGCGTACGGCTTAATTTGATCGATAAATCAGGTGCCTGGTACGCCTATAACGGTGAAAAGATCGGGCAGGGTAAAAAGAACGTCTGTCTGTATTTGGAAGAGAATCCGGGTATTGCAGAGGACATTGAGGCGTCAATCCGTGCTGAGCTGCTGGAAGAGGATACAAATGCAGATGCCATTGCTGCGAGCGAGGACGTAGTCCTGCTTGCTGATGCTAAGAGCAAATCTGCCTCCTAATCTATGAGCTTATCAGTATGGTCGCAATGGAAAAAATTAATACTGCTGATGACTCAGTTCTCCGGCGGGCCGCCATGGAATTCTTGGCCCGCCGAGAACATTCAGCTCATGAACTCGAAACCAAGCTTAACAGGAAGTTTTCCGCGGTCAGCCCGACTCAGGTATTGAACGTTCTGTCACGCCTGACGGCTGAGGGCCTGCAGTCTGATGAGCGCTATACGGAGTCGCGAATCCGATATCGACAAGAGAGAGGTTTTGGATACCACAATATTCGTACTGATCTTATCAGCAAAGGCGTAAGGCCTATTCTGATAGACCAGATGCTCCATCCAGAGGACGATTGTTGGGTAAGCAAGGCGCGAGAATTGGTTAAAAATAGGCTCAGCCCTGCAGAAGAAAACAATATTGCGAGGATCAGATTTGGCAGCCCGGAGCATATAAAGTTGATGCGCTTCCTCGAGTCGCGAGGCTTCGCGCGGCGTGATATAGGCATTGCTCTTGAAGGGATATTGATTACCTGAAACGCGCGCCACATTGTTTTGCTTCCAGGGAGGGAAGGACGCGAAACTTTTTTTTGCCTTCTCGAACGCGAGAGTCATGTCGCAGCGGACTTTCCTGTCTCCTCCTTGAGCGATTTTTCTGTTGATTTTACCGATCTTCGAGGATCATGAGATAATTAACAATCGTCCGATATTTGCCGAACTCCAAGAAAATAGCCAGCACAACCACTGGAGACAATTTCACTCTGCTGTTGGTGACTCGTGCTTCCAAGAGACCCGATTGCTCGAGCGAGTCTTGTCTCAGATGAAATCGTTAAAGTCTGCTATAACTGTCCCATGATCATGGAAAAAATATGAAACTTATCAAATCTTTTCGTGGCTTACGCCCGACTCGCGATCTGGCAGCAGATATTGCCTCTCATCCTTATGATGTTCTCAGCCGCGAGGAGGCTTTTGCGCTAGCAACTGACAATCCGCTGAGCTTTCTGCATGTCAATAAGCCCGAAGTTGACGTTGCCCCCGAGGTGAGCCCTTATGATCCAAGTGTTTATGCTAAAGGCCGAGAAAATCTTGACAAATTCATAGAGCAGGGAGCTTTAGTGCGGGATAAAAAAGATTCCTTATACGTTTACCAACAGGTGATGGGCAACCACACGCAGACAGGGATTGTTGCAGTTGCGTCTGTTGACGCTTATGAAGCAGATTTAATACGAAAGCATGAATTTACTCGCCCGGACAAGGAAGACGACCGTGTGCAGCATATGGATGCGCTTGGGGCGCAGGTCGGGCCGGTTTTTGTTACCTACCAAGCTCAGACGCGGATAAACGCACTGATTGCTGAGCTTGTACTGAATGATCCAGAATATGATTTTCAGGCTGAAGATAGAACGCATCACACATTTTGGATTGTTCAAGACGATGAAATCATTTCGTTTATTGAGAGTGCAATCAATGATCTGGGGTGTCTCTACGTAGCAGACGGCCATCACCGTTCAGCTGCCGCATCTCGCGTACGCACTTTTTTCCGAGATAGGAATCCTGACCACACGGGAGATGAATCCTATAATTTCTTCCTTGTCGTGCTCTTTCCCCATGACCAGATGCAAATACTGGACTACAACCGCATCATTAAAGATTTTGGTGATAAGACGACTCAAGAGTTTTTGGAAGAATTGGCCGATAGCTTCGACGTTAAGCCATTGGAAAATGCGAGTAAGGCGAAACCGGTGGCACCACAGCAGTTCGGTCTTTACACAGAAAATCAATGGTTTCGACTTGAGCTGCATGAGCTAAGAAGAACAGAAATTAATGAGGGTGATCCGGTAAGTTCGCTGGATGTAAGTATTTTGCAGGACACAATTCTTGGACCAATTTTGGATATTCATGATCAGAGAACCGACAAACGAGTTGATTTCGTAGGAGGAGTTAGAGGTCTTGAAGAGTTGGAGAGGAGGGTAGACTCTGGGCAATGGCAGGCGGCCATTGCGCTTTACCCGACGTCCATTGGAAGTTTGATGTCTGTCGCTGACGCAGGCGAAATAATGCCACCAAAGTCCACGTGGTTTGAACCGAAACTGAAAAGCGGGCTTATTGTTCATGTGTTGGACTGATTCACGTCTCGGAACCTTGAGATTGTAAAACAGCCGTCTGGTCAAGGCAGTACAGGCAAGAAGCGGCTCTAGTGATTGCCAAACCGCAGCCTGGTTGCGCGGGGCAAAGCGACGTGGGCCAGGCTGCAATCTTTTCTATGCGACGCTACGAGCGTCTTCTTTGATGTTTACGAGTTTGCTGGCACCATGCTTTATCGGAATCTGTTTTGGCTTCATGGCTTCTGGGACCTCTCTGGCGAGATCAATATGCAACAGCCCAAAGTCTAACTGGGCGCCCGTGACTTCAATGTGGTCGGCGAGTTGGAAGCGACGCTCAAAGTTACGTGCAGCGATCCCATGATGCAGGTAATTGTGTTCCACTCCGGTTTCATCGCGACGCCCGATAACAGTCAGCGTGCGCTGTTCAGTTTGTATATCCAATTCCTCGCGCATGAAGCCGGCCACAGCCATGGTGATTCGATACTGGTCCTTTTCGAGCAGTTCAATATTGTAGGGAGGGAAGGCTTGTGCGGTGTTGTCGCTACGATTTACGGTCTCGAGTAAAGATGACAGATGATCGAAGCCCACGGTTGAACGGTAAAGCGGTGCGAAATCTAATTTTCTCATGACATATCCTCATGGGTAGGCCTTATTGGCCATTTAAGCAATATGGAGTTAGTTGTCTACCAAATGGTCAGACTCGTTACGCGAGCTCTTACGACCCCCGCGTCCTTTTAACGTGGGGGTCTTGCAGTAGATTTCAAGCATTGATTCAGGTCAGTGTGCTGCGGTGAGCAGCCACTATCTTGCTCGACGCAGGCTTGTCCCTTCGGTTGCCTGATGAAATGCCAGTTTCATTATCAATCTGAGCACGAGCGATCGTGAAAGTCGGGCTGGAATTCTCTGTTGACGCTCAGCGGTCGCTGATATCAATCCAGTGAGATGACTCTGGTCCCGTGTAGTCAGCGCTCGGGCGGATGATTCGATTATTAGTGCGCTGCTCCTTAACGTGTGCGGCCCAGCCGGTCAGTCTGGACATGACAAAGATTGGCGTGAAAAGTTTTGTCGGGATTCCCATAAAATGGTATGCGGACGCGTGAAAGAAGTCTGCGTTACAGAACAATCGCTTCTCACGCCACATCACTTCTTCACAGCGTACAGAGATCGGGTAAAGAGTCGTGTCGCCCACTGAATCAGCGAGCTTTTCTGCCCATCGCTTGATAATCACATTGCGAGGGTCTGACTCCCTATAAATCGCATGGCCAAAACCCATGATTTTTTCTTTGCGATCTAACATGCCCAGCAGAGCTTGCTCTGCTTCGTCAGGCGATTGCCACTTCTGAATCATTTCCATCGCGGCTTCATTGGCGCCGCCGTGGAGAGGCCCCCTCAGGCTGCCAATGGCACCAGCGATACAGCTATGAATGTCAGACAACGTTGAGGCGCAAACTCTCGCGGTGAAGGTAGAGGCATTAAATTCATGTTCCGCATAGAGAATTAGTGAGGTGTTCATCACCTGACTGAACAGTTCTGATGGACGCTGGCCCGACAGCATATGCAGGAAATGTGCGCCAATAGACTTGTCGTCAAGTTGCGTCTCTATTCGTTCCCCCATATGTGAAAAAATGTACCAATAACAGATTATTGCGGGTAATACTGCAAGTAATCTGTCAATAGCTTCATCCTGTTGTTTGAAGTCTGATTCTGTTTCCAGATTGCCGAGCACCGAGCAGCCGGTGCGCATCACATCCATTGGGTGGGCACTGGCTGGCAGGCGTTCCAGAACGTCTTTCAATGCCCGGGGTAGCTGTCGCAATTGAGCGATTTTATCGAGGTATTCGTCCAATTCCAGTTGCGTCGGCAAATGACCCCGCAATAAAAGGAATGCGACCTCTTCGAAGCTAGCTTTTTCAGCCAGAACGCTTATGTCAAAGCCACGGTAGGTTAATCCAGTGCCCGACTTTCCAACTGTGCACAGTGCTGTTTCTCCAGCAACCTGACCGCGGAGGCCCGCGCCTCCAAGTTTCTTGTCCGCCATTGATTACCCCATTGCCAAAAAGTATGTAACTTTTATCTTCTTAATACCTGAATTTTCGACTTAATTGTCAAACAGTCTATCAAGCTTTTGTTCGTATTCGTGGTAACCTAAAACCTCATAGAGCTGCTCTCTGGTCTGCATGTTTGGTACGACGGTTAGCTGATCTCCATTGGTGGCTATCGCCTTATAGACTTCGTCTGCAGCTTTGCTCATCGCTCTAAACGCACTGAGTGGATATAACACCATAGCAACTCCCGCTTCCCGTAAGGTTTTACAGTCGAATAGTGGTGTTTTTCCGAATTCAGTGATATTGGCTAATATCGGGACGTCAAGTGCGCTGGCAAATCGCTGGTATTGTTCGATCTCAAGTATAGCTTCCGGAAATATTGCATCAGCACCTGCTTCAGCGCAGGCAATTGCGCGTTCAATTGCAGAATCAATGCCTTCGACAGCCAGTGCGTCTGTCCTGGCCATGATGACGAAATCGTCGTCCTGCTTCGCATCCGAAGCCGCCTTGATGCGATCAACCATCTCGGATTGACTAACAATAGATTTGTTGGGCCGATGACCGCACCGTTTTTGAGTTACCTGATCCTCGATATGGACGGCGGCTGCTCCCGCTTTTTCCATCGCCTTGATGGTTCTGGCAATACTAAAGGCTCCGCCCCAACCAGTATCGATGTCCACGAGCATGGGCAGCCGGCTCGCATTTGCTATGCGCTCAACATCAGCGACCACGTCATTGAGATTCGTTATGCCCAGATCAGGCAGTCCGTAGGAGGCATTGGCTACACCACCTCCACTTAGGTAGATGGTCTGGTGGCCTGCTCTTTCTGCCAGCATAGCGCAATAGGCGTTTATTGT
>DORE01000172.1 GCA_003514305.1 Gammaproteobacteria bacterium
ATCACTTCAGAAAACCGTTCCATCGGGCGTCGAGTGTCCGAACACAAAACTGGGTTCAGAATCTGTGGCGCCGATGACTAAGCAAACTTTCTACGGATGGAAAATTGTCTGGGCAATTCTGGTGCAACTCACATTCACCAGTGGGTTGAGCTTTTATAATCATGCCATATACCTGAATGCGCTTGCGGCCCAACCAAACTTTGACGTGCAGTCCGCTTCTGCGGCTGTGTCTATATTTTTTCTAAGTGGCGGTTTCGCCGGTCTCTACGTGGCCAAACTTGTACAGGAATATGATCCTCGATTAAGTATTACACTCGGTGCCTTGATAGCATCATTGTCTTTGTGCGCGCTTCCTTTTGTCGCCAACCTGGTCCAACTTTTTGCAGTCTACGTGGTTTTCGGCGTAGGGTTTGCGGCTTCGGCTCTTATCCCTGCGACGACCCTTGTGACTCGCTGGTTTCAGCGTCGACGCGCGGTGGCTTTGTCATTGGCCTCGACTGGTTTGTCGCTGGGTGGAGTTTTACTGACTCCGTTCAGTGCATTCGTGGTTGATACTCTGGGTTTCAGGCAAGCCATGCCGCTGCTGGCCTCGCTGTTCGTATTAGGTGTCATACCGGTTGCGTTGATTTGGTTGCGTCCTGATCCTGAATCTATGGGTTTGTTGCCTGACGGGGATTCGCCTGAGCAGAGGCAAAATAACTCTAAAATGAAATTGGCTCCGGATATCGCCAAAACAGCAGAGAATGGTCTTACATTCAAACAGGCCTGCAGGAAGAGGTTTTTTTGGGGTACAAGCCTGGCCTATGTTTTTACCATGCTCGCACAAGTGGGAGGTATAGCCCATCAATATGGTCTTGCGCGAGAGCAGCTCGATGACGCACAGACAGCGCTTGTGGTTGCTATCCTGCCTGTGGCAAGTATTGTGGGTCGTTTAATTGGCGGCTGGGTCGTAGAGCGGGGCTCTATCAAGGTTTTCACTGGTTGCATGATGCTGTTGCAGGCAGGTTCGCTTTCTATGTTGGCCGGCGGATTCAGTATAGTGACTCTCTGCCTGGGCCTTTTTCTATTCGGGACTTCTGTTGGTAATTTGCTCATGCTCCAGCCTTTGATTCTAGCTGAAGCATTTGGCGCACGAGAGTATGCAAGAATTTTCTCTGTGAGCAACCTTTTGTCCTCCATGGGGACTGCAATTGGTCCGGCCTTACTTGGTTTTGTTTATGTTGCCAGTGATAACCGCTACATGACCTCTTATGTCGTTGCCTCAGCGGCTGGCTTTGCCGGTTTGATGCTGTTTGTTTCCGGAGGCAGGCTGGCGCAAGATGAAAGTTCATTGGAGGAGAAATGAGTTAGTTTTTCTTGCTTGAATGCTGAGAAGTCTGAAAATTAGAAAGTGCGGAGTTTCCGATCCTTTGTCCTTGCGGGCCAGTGTTTTAATTGCCTGACTTGATGTGAATATGATCAAAAAACTTATTGTAGCGCTGCTCCTGTCAGGTGCTCTTGGGCTATTGGGCCTCAACAGCATTGGCATCACGCCAGCCTTTATCGTCTTCGGTCCGGGCGTTGCTTCTGGAATTGGAGTCAAGTTGCTGTGCAGCGCGGAATTTGTGATTGGCAGCGATCGCACGCAGGCCTTTGATGATTTGGTTCAATACTCGCCAATTCTCTCCCAATTCACGGTGCGGTACGACGAGGCAGAAAGGTCTGTTACAGGCAATTTTTTCGGGTTAAAGGAAAAGACCGCGAGCTTCATCCCCGGGTTGGGTTGCGCGGTGGATTACGCGAATTATCCGCAAAGGTCTCGATTAGTCGTTCAGCAACAACGGGCTTCATCTGCTCCCTGGCCCTTGGGGAGCGAGGTTGGGGGGATTGATCCGGAATTGCAGAAACTACTAGAGATTCTGCTGGAGCAAGATAATTCCCGCGGTTTAAATACGCGGGCGCTCCTGTTGGTGCACGATGGGGTAATCAAGGCAGAGGCCTATGGCCAGGGTATGACAAGTGAATCGAGATTACTGGGGTGGTCGATGGCGAAGAGTCTAAATGCCATCATGTTAGGAAATCTTGAGATGAGAGGATTTTTAAATTTGTCTGATCCTGCGAGTTTTCCGCAGTGGTCTACTGATGCGCGCAGCTCCATCACAACCACAGCGTTACTCACAATGACCGATGGCCTGAATTTTTCTGAAGACTACGATCCAGGTGACGATGCAACGGCAATGCTGTTTACCAGCCCATCTTCTTCAGATTACGCGCTGGCGCGACCTCTGGCGGCAAACCCCGGTACCAGATTCAACTACAGTTCAGGAACGGCAAATCTGCTTTCGAGACTATATACGGAAGCCCTTGGTGGCCCGCAAGCTGCGTACGACGACTTTCGTCAGCAAATATTCAACCCCATGGGGTTTCAGCATGCTGTGTTCGAGACAGATGCCAGCGGTGTTTTTATGGGCAGTTCTTATTTCTACGCTTCAGCTCGAGACTGGGCCCGCATAGGCCAGTTAATGCTGAACGGCGGGGTGATCAATGGCCAACGGCTCGTGACCGAGTCTTGGGTCTCCCGGGCAACGTCGCCTAATCAGTCTGATAATGACAAAGCTTATGGTTACCAGTGGTGGCTTAACCGAGGCAATGAGAAGCTGCGCTTTCAAGCTCTTCCTAAGGATTTGTTTTACGCGAATGGGAACCGACAGCAACTGGTCATGGTGTTTCCATCGCAAAAGGCAGTGATTGTGCGCCTTGGTTGGACTTCAGGCAGATACCCCGTGACAGATAATTTCGCTAAAATTCTTAATTCGTTATGAAACTTTTATCGATGACCCAAAATTCTAATGGCTTGCAACTCGCTTGAGCCATACATGAATCAGAGTTAACTTGATCTGCAGCTGTCGACTAATCTGCGTCAACGCCAAGATTAGCCTGTTATAGTCTCCATGAAATTTGGCTTTCCAAGCATTTCGTTTTAACCGAAAGTTGCTGTAGGAGATCCGACCAAGTGACAAACACTGACCGGGCATGGAGTGCGCGTCCAGCTCACGGACTACTTGCATCAGCAGGCTCAGAATGAGACTAAATCCTGATCAGTTAAACCTGTTGTAAAAGATTTCTGTAGCAGAATCAGCTGTCTTCTGCCCTGGCGCCGGTTCGAGAGGTTTTTGAAAGGTAGGCTATGACTGACTGCATCGCTCGCTTCATGATCATACCTTCACTGATTACTCTAACCGTTCCTGCTTTCAGTTCATGGGCAAGTCTAAGTCGGGTGATCTCCAGCACTTTTTCGCCGTCGCTGTTGGTAAAGAACAGCTTGTCGATACTCTCGATTTTTGAAGCAAGCGTACAGCGGAGTCGTTCGCCTGAGGAGCCTCTAAATTCTATCCAAGAATCGAGCGGGAGCCCGCC
>DORE01000170.1 GCA_003514305.1 Gammaproteobacteria bacterium
TGTCGTCCTTTTTATCTGCCACTTAGTGACTGAATGCGTAGATTAGAAAGTTTATACCGATCTTATAGGCTTCGTTGGTGAATTGGGTTGGATAACCTTCATAAAAAGTGTGTTCCCAACCATCCCCGAGATCCGTGTTGTAATTCGCAACCATCATGACCCTGCCATCATCATCAAGGACCGCATAAACCTCTGGGGGATAGCTGGGATCATCGAGATTCATGAAGCCACCGAAATCCCAAGTCACCATCCTCCCCGGCACCTGAGCCACTTCATCGATATCAAAAAAGGTATGGAATATTTCATGGGCCGTATCCAGCTTGACGACTTCCCGGTCAGGAAAAATTTTGCCAATTTCCAAGAACATGTCGTCAAGATGAGGCTCTCCCCAAAAATCATCAACCATCACAAACCCGCCGCGAAACATAAACTCACGCAAAGCCTCGATCTCTCCCTCGGAAAAATTCGGGCCGCTAAAGGATGAGCCAATGGGCACCCGTTTCCAGTTCATATACAAAAAAATGTGCTCGAACAACCGAGGGTCGGTAAGCTGAATGAAAGTCCGATTAAGGGGATTGGTATCGACGTTTGTATAACGCTGCACGCCACGCAAGAAATTCTCATCTGAGTCCGGATAGTCAGTATCCCACCAACCGCCACTCCGCCGCCAGCCGAAGCCTCTGGCCCCGCCAGCGTGGTTGGTATATTGACCTCGGAGCCAGGTAAACTCTGTTACATCAGTGCCATAGATCGACAGATTCTCATTATCACTAGATAAAGGCATCACCTGGGCGCTCAGCTGCACCGAAATAATCATGCTCATAATACTAAGAAGGGCAGCTCTCATCGCCTAGCGCGGTCTCCTTCGATCGAACGCAGCAAAAGACGTTGGGCGCGCTCATAACTAGGTGCTTGTTCTAGGGCATACAACAAGTTTCGCTTCGCTTCAATTGTCTGGCCATTGTTGAGATAGGCTTGAGCCAGATTCGTGTAGGCCTCAACCGGGTCACTAATCTCGAGCTGCATCAAAACTTCATATTCAGTGACCGCTGCAGCGCTGTCGCCGACCGCTTCAGCATACCGCGCCTTTAATTTATGGACATCATTTCGATAGGGGTCAACCTGAATCGCGCGATCTAGATAATAAGCAGCTCGCTCAAAGTTAGAAACCTCCAAAGCCGCTTCCGCCAAAACCATAGCAGACCCATAGTCGTGCTGTAGATTCTCCATCAGTATCTCAAGCCATTGCAGGTGCTTCTGTCTATTTCCTTCCCGCTCATAAATTTGGGCTAGCACCAATGCCGGACTAGGATAGCCGGTGTAGCTCGGCAGCATTTCATGCGCTATTTCCAGGTATTGCTTGGCCTTGGTAAACTCCTCCTCCTTGAAAAAAACAATACCCAGCTGTAGATAAGCCTGAAAATCTCTGCTGTTTTCCTCGATCCGCGCTTGCATGTGTTGTTTGAGGGACGCGTTATTGTAGAGTTCCGCCAAAATCGCGCTGCTGTTCTCGCGGATCCCGTGCCCATGGCCATCCCCTTCATCGGGCACATCTTCGGTATGGGCATACACATTAATGTCTTTCACTCGCTGATCAATCCAGCCTTGGAAGCCTGCGTCAAAGTCGTCCAAGCCGAGATCGAAAACGCTGCGAAAGCGGTCTGCATCGTCCTTAATCTCGCCGTACTGCTCAATCAATGCGATTAGCTCTTCAAAGCCATACGTCTGTGTGATGTACTCCACTACCAGATAGGATTGAAAGTAAGCGAAGCTAAGGTCAGCATTGTTTCGAGCCCCCGAAAAACCACTGTTCAGTTCGCCCACAGGCATAAGCTTTTGCTCCTGTGCTGCTCGAATTAAATCCAATCCCTGACGACGTCCCCAGTAAGGCCTGCCCTCTCGCTCTTCCCAGACAGAGATACCCTCTGACAACCATCGCGGCATTCGATTCTGCGTCATCTGCAACGTGATGACGTGCATGAATTCATGCCACACAATTTCCTGCCAGTTTGCCGTCAGAGTGTCCGGTGAAATCAGAGTGATCACCTTACCAAAACAGATTCCAACCAGTGGACCTATATCTGGAAGACCAACGGATCGCACCGCAAAGTCCGCGCTGTTCTCGAAGACTTCGATGAGAATCTTGCCTTCAGGCTCAAAGCCATATTTTGCGGTGAGTGTATCCCAGCTCTCCTCGAGCAAAGGCTCTAGGTAGGGCCAGAGAATGAAGGAATCCCTTTCACTCATGTGCACCTTGAAGTGTTCGCTTTCAACCGTTTCATAAGTTTCAAGGGTATCGAAGACCTTCAACATGTTTGAAGTCATTACGTTAAACGGATCATTATCGAACCCGATCTCAAGGCTTCGCTTTCCTTCTTCCTCCTCACCGAGACGAATCAAGTTGCTGCCCAGCAGCGTGTGGCCCTGCCAATATTCAGGGTCAGCCTCGAGGCTAGCGCGTGCGTATTGCACCGCTTCCGCAAATCGATAGCTGTTCCCAAAGCTGTCCGCGATATGCCCCAGAAATTCGGCGTTGCCGGGGCTGAATGCTTCAACTCGCTGTTGATAGCTTTCAAAATCTTCCTTGCGCTCTTCCAGTGCCGCCGCGGACGCCAGCGCACTCAACGTTTTAAGCGATTCGGGGTTCAGCTCTAACGCTTTGTCGAAATACTCGCGAGCTTCTTGCTCACGACCATTGATCATCAGAAGCTGTGCATATGTCTCCAGCGCCTGAACCGAATTTGGATTGATAGCCAGCGCCCGTTGCAATGCCCGTTCATCACCCACAACCCGAGCAATGCCTACTAAGGCCGGGACATATCGATCATTAACGTCTAAAGCATCCTGATAGCTTCGCTCGGCATCAGCTGCATTATATTTCTCCAGAAAAAGGTCAGCCCAAAGCGTGTGAGCCTCGAGATTGTTGGGATTTGCTCGGATTGCCTCATCAAACAAACTGTTGGCGTCATAAAAATTCCCCAACAACCAACTTGCAAGCGCGACCATTGCAACATTTTCAGAGCTAAACACCTGCCCCGCATTGTAACGCTGGACAACTCTGTCGAGCACCTGTCGCCATTGTTCCTTCTGTCCAACAAATTTGAGAAGGCTGCCGTACTGAACCAGGCTTCGCACCGGCGGCTCAACATTGCCTTCGATTACCTGTTGAAGAAATCCCAGCGCAACGCGGGACTGGCCCGTCATGCGTTTAATTTCCGCCAACTGAGTAGTCAGAAGAGGGAATCTTGCATACTCATCAGCCTCGATCGCATCGGCAACGAGGTTTTCGGCTTTCTGATAGTTTCCCATCATGACAAGCGCTCTGCTTGCGCCAATCAGACCATCAATGCGATCTAGGCCATCGGCTTGACTGAACATTTCACTGGCAGCGGCGTATGATCCGGCCAGCATCAATTCTTCACCACGATAAAGCGTGGAGTCCCCGTTCGAAATAAGCGCATCTTGAGCAATGGCGGCAGGAGCCGCAGCTAGAGCAAAGAAAAACGTAAAATACCGTGTGGCATACAATTGTTTCATGGGTAGGCTAATAGACATGAACTGCACCATTTATGGGTTCAGGGTGGATTGCGATTCTATCGACTCATCCGCTGAGTCGAGCGAAGAAGGCGCCGGTTTGAACTCGGCATTAAAATGGCCAGTGCTGCGCGCCAAATTGACCAACAGATCCTCCATTTGTTGCCAGTACTCTTCTTCAAGGTATTCCGCCTTCCTGCCTCGAAGCACGATCACAGAGCGCTCAAGATCCTGGATTCGCGATTTTAGCGCAAGTCCTTCGGCTGATAAGTTCTCGCCATCTTCAACCAAAGAGTCGATATAGGCGATTTCAGCAAGACCCCCGTCTGCAATATCGACAGAAGGATTAAGACTGAAAAGCGCATCGCCATTGTCATCCAGACCTGCGTGTTCGGAGGCCAAGCGACCCTGCTCTTCGTACCATAACTCAACATTAGCCCTAGCATATTCGAATGCCTCTAGCATGGATACGCGATTGTTTTTATCCCGATCTCCATTACGCTCATCCAGAGCCTCTATAAAGTATCTGGAGAAAACTGGATCAAAGCGCTCTGAAGAGGAGCGAGTTGATGAAATCACCACTCGACCTTCGCTGGACAGGGAAGAGGAAAAACCAAAACTTGCGCTAGTGGTGTTAATAATCACCATGTCCTGTTGATCGAACCTGTCAAGCAATGATGAAAACTCGACTCCCGTCATATCCGGACCAACGATGTTGAACTTCGCTTCTTCCGCAGCACCGGATCCGTGGCCAATGAGATATAGAGTAATCTGGTCACCTGTCTTGACAAGCTCCGCGAGTCGCTCCAAGGCAACCTCAATTCCCTCGCGACTGCAGGCTCCGTCGACTCGTTCGCCGCCAATAAAATTGCCATCACCATCGTCATAGAGCAGCGTAATGTTTCCCGAGCTATAGCCATAATCTCGCGCGAGGATATCGTGCAAGGACAGAGACCACTGGCGAAAACGCTCTGCATTGTCGTCACCAACAGCCGGACCTGTCATGATGACAGCGAATTTTGTTGTTTCGGGCGTATCGAGAAAACGTCCTTCAGACAGGTCTGAGACTAAATTCTGAGCACTCGTGATCCCCGTCAGAACCAGCCCGCAAATAAAAGTGAGTGCTTTCGCGCTTCGGACTTTACCAGTGATTGCGACCGAATCTTTCATCAAGACAGCCCTTTCAGTCGTCGCGCCGTCCAATCCAGGATCAACAGACTTATCAATAGGACAAGCAGCCAAGGCTGATCCCACAGATCATCTCTGACTTGCTCCGAGTAGGCATTGGGGGTAAATTGCACAGCACTTGCGAGCTGGTCGATGTCAGACAAATCAAAGTATCTCCCACCACTGAGCTCAGCGATGCGCGCAAGCAACCCCCTATCCATGCCGGCGTTATTGAATTCTTGCAGAGAAGGAGTTACCACAAAAGGTGCGCGCTTCTCAGATTCTCCCGAGCGCCTCTCGCCGGCGGCACTGGCAACATCTACTAGCAGGTCGTAAACCCCTTCCTCCTCAACAATGAAGCTGCCGCGATAGACGCCATCTTCTTCAATATCCCATTCCATAGACTGATCGACTAGTATGTCGAGCGGTGCATTGACCTGCATCCAGAGCGTAGCGTCGTTATCAGGCTCATAATCCAAATTCAGCACAGTCGCTGTAACGTGGACTTCATCTCCAACGTTATAGAATTCACGATCAAATTCAACGGTGACCCGCTCTGGAGCCGACACAGCAAGCCAGCGAAGCAATTGCCTCCAAAGGATTTCATGAGATTGATCAGCAGCTGCCATCATCATCTGCCACCGCCAGCTGCTGGCGGTGGCCAGCGCCACGCTTCGGCCACTGCCATAGCGCTGAGTCGTGAGAACCGGCAAAGCCTGATTCTGATATTGCAGGAGCGGATGCTCCATCAGGACTGTAGCTCCAGGCTTGATGCGGCCAGTCACGAATACCCCTTGCAGCTGTGGCAACTGCCGCCAGCGCGCGTCATTTTCTGCATCATCACCCGACAATCTGAGCAGCGGTGAGAATTCTCCATTATTGGTAAGTCTCGGAAAGAACAGTTCACCCGTTGGGTGACTTCCTCGGCGGATACCTCCGCGCAGATGAGACGGCAAAAAGCTTTCCTCAACCAGAGTAACCGGTAGCACATCTTCCACCGGCGTACCGATGAATTTTTCATCAACAATACCACTCATCAGGAAGCCGCCTCCACGCTCTGCGACGAAGTCCTGAATCATCTGCAGCTGATCCACGCTAAAAAAGCCCTCTTCGATATCGCCTAGTATCAGGGCTTCATACTGATATAACTCTTCCTTGGACCGTGGGAACCCCCCGCTAAGCTCTGTAGGGGTATTAATGCCTTGCCGGTAGTATTTCTCTGGTCCCGTTTGTAAATAGGTGGCGAGCCGGACAGACGTATCGTCCTCTACCGCTCTGCGGATAAACTTGTATTCGTTGCGCGGATGCCCTTCGATATAAAGAATGTCGAGTGGCTCTTTTTCTGTATTATCTACCAGAAACTGATAGACGTTGTTTTGCGAGATTATTTCATCATTTTGCAGTTCGACTGCCAGTTCATACACGATTACATCAGGACGCTCTGGCGTTAATTCAATTTCATAGCGACGCGTTACTCCGGCCGCACCGAGAGTAATCATCTTTGAAGCAACTTCCTGTTCGCCATCTAGTATAGATATCCTTATCTGTTGCCCAGCGTAACCCTCATGATTGATCCCAACTGAGACATTGAAAACGGAGCCTTCCAGCACAGTTTTCGCCGTGTTGACATCGACAATGCCGATATCTTGCGGTACACGCTCCTGACCAATACCTACGGTAAAAATTGGGATTTCACGACTACCAAAATTCTGAGCCCCAGCAAGTGGGTCAAGGTCGCTGTTATCCGCA